>JANXEG010000023.1 GCA_025058425.1 Nitrososphaerales archaeon | reverse complement strand
TGATAAATGGTGAACTTCAAAGAATTCAAACCATTTCGAGATACTTTCCGATATGGCGGATGGGTAAGGATAGACTCCCATCGATTTTGAGCGAATTGAAAGAAGAGTTGGTAGGTAGCTCGATTCTAGATGGTTTATGTGTGACGATGACGGCCGAGCTATCCGATGTCTATGAATCGAAGAGGGTCGGTGTAGAGCATATCCTCGATTGTGTCGATAGTGTGTTCTTCGGAGCGAATATAAAGGTGATAGATGTGTATAGTGGATTGAGATCGGTCAGTGATGCAAAGCGAGATTACTTGAGTGTAGCCGGTGCGAATTGGGCAGCTACAGCCTGGTTGATAAGCCAATACATTCCTACATGCATACTGATAGATGTTGGTAGCACTACGACCGATATCATCCCGATCATGAATGGTAAGATCGCAGCGAAAGGCCTTACAGATCTAGAGCGGTTGGCCAGTGGTGAGTTGATATATACGGGTGCGTTGAGGACCAATATCGCAACTATCGTGGATGAAATTCCCGTACGTGGTAAAATGGTACGTGTATCATCAGAGTTATTCGCACTATCTGGTGATGTACATCTGATCTTAGGGAATATCGGCGAAGAGGATTATGTAACCGAGACTGCCGATGGTCGTGGAAGATCGAAAAGGGAAGCACTCGCCCGATTATCACGTGTGGTATGTGCAGATTCGGATATGTTAGATGTAATGGATCTGGAGAAGATCGCCCGATACATCTACGAGGAGCAGTTGAATGTAGTTTCAAAAGGCTTACTTCAGGTATTGAGTGGTATAGAGATGGGTTTCGATGTACCGATCGTAACCGTCGGTTTAGGAGGTAAGTTTATTGGTGCTAAGGCTGCCGAGAGGATCGGCTTGAAGAAGATTGTAGATCTGGCTGAGATCTTGGGAAAGGATAATTCTCGTGCGATTTCGGCATTGGCGACGGGTCTGAGGATGGCCTTCGAATACGGGGTGAAACTCCCAAGATGGTTGTAGTGATGAAGATAGGCGGTAGTCTGATGAAGTTCCCCGTTGAATTGAGGAGTCTCATGAGGGGTTTGGTAGATCTGGCGAATGATCTGTTGATAGTGCCGGGTGGCGGTGCTTTTGCCGATGTAGTTAGAGATGCAGATCGTACCTTTAAAATATCTGATGAGTTGAGCCATAGGATGGCGATCTTGGGCATGGATCAGTATGGCTTACTCTTGCATAGCTTGGTCGAGGATCGTTCGAAGGTCGTCTATGATACGATCATCGATAAAGATAACTTACTCACTATAATACTCCCTTCCCAGCTGATGTTGAAGGAGGAGGAGTTGGAGCATTCGTGGAGAGTGACCTCGGACTCCATAGCTGCCTACATCGCGCACTTGATAGATGCAGATCGCCTGATCTTGGTGAAGGATGTGGATGGTATATTCGATATGGATCCGAAGAAGAATGTTGAGGCGAGGCTCTTTAGAGAGTTATCTGCCAGAGATGTTTTATTGAATGAGGGCTATGGTTGTGTCGATCCCTATCTGCCAAAACTTCTCCTAAAGTATAGATTAGTTTGTGTTGTCGTAAATGGTCTTTTTGTAGATAGAGTTGTGAATGTGGTAAAAGGTGAATCAACTCTATGTACAGTAATCGATCCTAACTTTTGAGTTAGATCATCATCAACCTCTAACTCCAACCTTTACACTTAAATCTTACCTTCTCACATTTACAATTTATGAAGACCGTATGGCTCAATGAGATGACATGGGTCGATGTAGAGGATTACCTCAAAAATAATGATATAATTCTAGTCCCTGTAGGCAGCACGGAGCAGCACGGCCCTGCATGTCCATTGGGCCTCGATACATACATTGCAATCGCTCTAGCTGAGGATGTAGCCTTAAAGACTGGTGTGATATCGACACCTCCGATATGGTTTGGCGATTCTCCTCACCATTTAAAATTTCCTGGTACGATATCGTTAAGGACCGAGACCCTCATCGAGCTGATAAAGGATGTGATTCGAAGCCTCGCCAAGCATGGCTTTAAGAAGATCATCTTCATCAATGGGCACAAGGTTGTAAATCTCGATGCACTACACGCTGCCATTCGTTACATGAAGGAGTACGAGTGTCCAGATGTATTTCTTGCGGTGATCGATCCGATAAAGTTGGTCTCAGCCGCTGGGGTGAGAGTTTCTGAAGAGCACCACGGTGGAGCGCTCGAAACCTCTCATCTATGGTATAAATTCCCTCATCTGATCAGAAAGGATAGGCTTACATGTGAAAGGCCCGACTTTCATGGTATGTTTTCGAGGTTTGTGAAGACCGATCTCTTCGCTGGTGGTGATACGATCGATGTAGCGTGGTCGAGTGAGGAGCAGAGGAGGTTCACGAGCTCGGGTGTCATGTCAGATCAGACAAATGCCTCTCCAGAGCTAGGTAGGGAGTTTCACGAAAGGCTCGTTACGCTCATCGTCGAATTCATCGAGTGGCTCAAAGCGAAGAAGAAATGATGAAGAGATTATGAAGTTGTAAATTTTGGAAGAAGGGTCGTGATCGAATCGACACATCGATAAAAATAAAAAAGAGAAGAAGACGAAGATGATTATTCAAGCTAAAGCCCTTTGATCAATTAACACTTACGTCATACCACTTCGTTTAATATGAAATAATGATGATAGATCTTCACTTCCTTAGGATTCGAGCCAACCAGCCTGAATCTTCTATCTGTTCCTTATCACTCGGCTTCATATCAGATACTTCATACACGCTCTGCTCAGATGTGAATGACTCTAGGGAGCTACCGATATTCAAAATATCCTGCCTCTCCTGCTCAATCCTATTCAATAAGAGCGAAATGAATTGGCTCGAACCTTTGAACGCTTCCACACTTATCTCGCCACTCTTATACTGAACTTTGAGATTCACTAAGAAATCTCTCAACCTCTTCTTCTGCGCATCCAACTCTGAAACCCTCTTCTCTGCGAAGGCTTTCAATTGCTCGATCTTCTTCTGCAATTCGACGATCCTTTCCCTATAGTTCTTCAGAAGCTGATCCTTCTCTTCGATCGATAACTCACCTTCGTTGAAGAGCTCTTCGATCGCCTGAATACGCCTCTGCAGGATCATCCTTTCTTTGGTGAGCCTTTCAACATCGATCCTCCAGGATGGTGAAAGGATTACATTATCGCCCTCAAAGCGAATATGCTCACTCGGGAATTCACAAAATCCCTTATCACCACAATCTACACCTATCGATATCGATCCACTAGAGCCATCTACCATTAACCCCGCAACGTACCCTATATACCTTCCATACACATCCTTGACCCTTTTACCGATCAACTTATCGATCATATCTAACGTAACCTTACTCAATTTTACACCCTACCTCAAAGATGATAAGATATTAATTATTAAGAGGTGTCAAAGTTATTGCTCAATGTGGTAAGTTTTTAAAACCTCCGACTCATGATTTAAATTAGATCGATGATAAGTGTAAGGATCGTCAGGATCGGTGGCTGAATTGGCGAAGGATGATTACGTGATACAGACGATAAATTTGACGAAGATCTATAGCGATAAGGTTACAAAGGTATATGCATTACAGGATGTGAATATTGAAGTTTCGAGGGGAGAGTTTGTAGCTGTATGTGGACCATCCGGTAGTGGTAAATCCACACTTCTTAACCTCTTAGGAACCCTAGACCGCCCTACGAGTGGTAAGGTCTTGATCGATGGTATCGATGTCTATAGATTGAGTGATAATAAGTTAGCGGAGTTAAGAAATCGAAAGATAGGCTTCGTCTTTCAATCGTACAACCTGATCAACCGGACGACCGTTTTAAAAAATGTACTCTTACCAGCGATCATCAAGGGGGATGTAAGTAAGGATCGAATTGAGAGAGCCTTAAATCTATTGGAGAAGCTCGGGCTCAAGGATAAAGCCCATCGTAAACCTCTCGCTCTGAGTGGTGGTGAGCAACAGAGGGTCGCTATTGCAAGAGCTCTAATCAACAACCCCTCCGTAATTCTTGCGGATGAACCTACTGGAAACTTGGATTCAAAGACTGGACATGAAATATTTCAGTATTTAAAGTATCTAGCAAAGGAGCAGAATACGACTGTAGTGGTCGTTACTCATAACCTTGAGTTAGCGGCAGAAACAGATAGAGTAATCAATTTAAGGGATGGGCGAGTAGAAAGGATATGGTACCCTACGTGATTTAGGATTTGGGGGTGTTTTTGACTGAAACTCCTTGAAACCTTCCAATTGGCCATAAGTGCTCTAAGGGAGCGTAGACTTCGATCGAGCTTAACGATCGTCATGATCATGATCGGGGTAAGTTTGATGTGTTCGTTAAATGGGATAAATGCGGGTTTTTCAGAGTTCATCGATAAACAACTGAGTGTTCTCGCTCCAAATGTCATCACCGTACTACCATCGTCACCACTCGCACGAGTGGGTCAGCAGGGCGGTGGTCCATTGATATCATCTACCAGATTGACCTTGACCGATTATACTGTAAAGACCTTGAGTCTGATCCCCGGTGTGAAGGATATAGCACCACACTATAGAGGGAGTGTAAAGTTGATCTCATCGGGTAAAGTTATATCGGGCTCATTGATAGGTATCGATCCTACAAAGGTCCTTATAATCAATCCGGGGTTGAAGTTGTTAAAAGGTTCGCTCATCGATGTGAATGACCACATCGGAATAACCCTAGGTTACAATCTAGTTCACATACCGGGTGAAGAGCAACCATTCACCGATATCGGTAGGACTGTGATCGTAGAGTATAGTTATGTAGAGAGGAAAGGGGATGTTGAGAAAGTTGTAGTTACGAGGAGGAGCTTCGTTGTGAGAGGCATCTTGGACCAAACGGGTAACACATTTACCGATTACGGTGCACTTATTACTCTATCGGCAGCGAATAGTCTGATGGCTAAATCACACAAGTACGATGGTATCTATTTGGTCACGAGAAGCATCGAGATGAACGATTTTGTAATAAGTAAAGTTAGAGAGATCTATGGTGAGAATATAGGTATAATATCGCCAGCAATCATCAAGCAGACGATAGAGGATGTATTATCGGGTGTCAGAGCGTTTATCCTAGCGGTGGCGAGTGTATCGATGATCGTGGGTGCGGTAGGTATAATGACTACGCTATTCACATCTGTAATGGAAAGAATTCGTGAAATCGGGACATTAAAAGCTCTAGGTTGTCGTAATCGTGACATACTCTTGATGTTCTTGAGCGAAGCCTTGGTTATGGGGATTATCGGTGGAGTCTTGGGAATGGGGGGTGGAATAGTAGGTAGTTATCTATTGTTAAGGCTCGTAGGATTTGGCCCTATCAGCCAGAACTTTGTACCGATCTTTTTAATTCAAGATTTGGTATCGATCTGGATCATCGCGATCGTCGTGAGCATCGTGGCAGGGCTCTATCCCGCTTGGCGTGCTTCACAACTGCCACCGATCGTGGCATTAAGGCGCGAATAAAATCTGATATTTCTGAATATCATCGCATCGATAAATCTTCACCTTCTCTACTCTTCCGCTTCACAACGATGTAACTACCAACTAAAGCTACGATTATGAATAGTGCTATGAGGATCGTCAGAGCTTCGAATGTGGAGATAGGTAGGATTATTTGAGTAGTTTGTTGCTTCCTCTCTATTGGTAATGGTGTAACCAAGACCTTTGACTCGAATCTATCGACATGGTCGACTCTCAACGAGTCTTTATAACTTACGATGATCGTAACCGGATACTCACCCTCGGCCGATGGGTCGGTGATATCCACATTTAAGCTGAATGGTAATGATGTGGCGGGATCCAGATCTCCTATATACACAGAGCTTATAGGCTTGATAGGGCTCGTCGATGGGGTTGATAGAGCGATTCTGGTGAATAATGCCTTCGTATTACCTTCATTCAATATGCTACCACTGATTACTGGGGCCCTTCCGATGTAACTCAATGAAAGATCGTGAATACTGATCTTGATCAGACCCTGCACATATATGCCTAAAGTTTCACTCTCGACTCGAATGGTACCACTCTCTCCGCTGTACTGTGATGTGATTAAAAGGTTGATGGCCTTTTCAGCTACTTCGGGATTAACATAGATAGGAATACTCACATTCTTCATTCGCTCAACCTTCGGAAAGTACCATTTCTGCGCACCGAGGAATGTTACACCGGACGATTGTGCAGCTATACTTACGGTCACATCTGTTAATGGTACAGGAGACTTGTTGATCAGGCTGATGTTGAGTATGTTGATGAGGCCCGCAGTGATGTAGCCACTCGTCAAGATCTCTATACCCGTCTTCGCCAAAGTCGGTGCGATCGTAACCCCCAAATACTTTACAGCAGTCCTCAGATTCCCATCTTTATCTTGATAGGATAGAGTCAAGGTGAGTTGCTGGGCGGTATTCGCTGCAGATATACTCGCATAGAGCCCAAACTTTATACTCACACTTTCTCCGGGCTTGATCGTATCGATCATCCAGTGCCCATCACTCCCCACAAATGCTAACGGTTGAATGGCACCGATAGGCAGGTTCAATTTGATATCTATCGAGTACGCAGCCTCTCTACCTTTATTATGTAGAATCAGGGTAACGTTATTGCTCGAACCTGGTAAGATGATCGAGTTTTCGAGGTATGTTTCAAAGAATATATCTTGAATCTCGATCGAAGATACCTTCACACCGAGCCTTCTCGATACCGTTTGAGGATTGCCATATTCATCCCGATAATTGATGGTCAAAGGTAATTGGTATACATTATTCGCTGCCGATACACTGACGAAGATCTTAAAACTTATACTCACTTCGCCCTTTGGTTTAAGACTATCGATGGTCCAATGTCCATCGGTATCTGAGAAAGCGAATGGTGCCAATACAGCTCCACTTGCTGATACCATCGATTCTGGCAGGGTTAATGTGACATCAAGGTTGTATGCAGTCTTACTCCCATTATTTCTGAGTATTAGAGTGAGTCGATTCTCAACACCCGGTGTCAGTACTCGATTCAGTAGTGTAGCTTGTATGGAGATCTTCTCCGCTTCATACGCCGCAACCCTTACACCTAGATTTCTTACCACGGTCTTAGGATTCCCATAACGATCTTCATACTTAATAGTCAAAGGTAATTGGTATACATTATTCGCTGCCGATACACCAACGTGAATAGTAGTGGTTAGATACTCCGTAGCGCCAGCACTCAAGTTATCGATGGCCCAATAACCATCGCCCTTTACAAATGCGAACCGGTAAGCTTCTGGTATGTTGAGTGTGATCTCAAGCTTCCTTGCATCGACATTACCGATGTTATGTAGTAATATGAGTAGATCGTTATTCGATCCGGGTGTGAGTGTTGTGGTCTGTAAGTTGGCATCGAGGATGATATTCTCGACTTCTGGTCTATCGACCCTTACACCGATACTCCTCGTTACAGTCTGAATATTACCATAGCTATTGTGATAAGTTATGGTGAGTGGGAGTGTAAAGGCTTGGTTCGCTGCCGTTGCACTGGCGTACAGGGTAAATCTGATGGAGGCTTTAGAACCGGCTTCTAACATATGAATCGTCCAATGACCATCCTCATCTACAAACGATAATGGCGAAGTCAATCCGCTCGGTAGAGTTAGTGTAATGTCGACCTTCGATGCACCTGCAGTCCCTTCATTATGGATAAATATTGTGATATTGTTGTTACTACCGGGCTTCAATACAGGGTTATCTATGAATGCTGAGATTACACTTTTACCCGTTACTCGAAAGTTGATCACTACTCTAACTAAAAAGTTCGCGCCCGACCTTCTGGTATAATTCACATCGAGATCTGCATAGTATGTTGAAATGGATGCTGTGGGCTCTATATTTACCAAAAATTTCAGGATGAACGATTTGCCTGCCGGTACATCACTCTCATAAGTGGAGGTCGTCACATTCTCCGAGGGTCTTTTGGCATCGGTGAAACCGGGTGGGAGGTTGAGTATACCCGTTATCCCTTTGATCGTATCGTAACCTATATTGAGAAGGATCACCGATAGTACAACCGATCTATCGCCCGGAGCCACCTCGATAGGGTTTGAAGGCGATCCCCATACAGCATCTGCAAACTTTATATCCTCTGTAGCTATAGCCCTCTCGATGAGTAAGAGAGGTTGCAGTATAAGGAGTAGGATGATCAAAGAGCATTTTATATATCGAATCATACTCTCTGCCTTTCGAAACTTCCAATTAGAATCGAGGATCAGCGATAAATAAACCTATCTGACCAATGTAATCGATAAGATGATATCTGTTGAGATCGATCTGATCCTAATTGCTATCTCTGTCGCTAAAAGTTAAGAATTTCTAATAGGGTGATGGGTGATACCAACTACAAAGAATCTTTCTTGAAGCTCTTCTTAAATGAACGCTGCTATTAGGAATCCTACACCCATCAGGGCTTGAGTTACCAATACTGTAATGACATTCGCACCCAGTGCTGGGATGATCATTTCGCTCGAGTGGTATCGAATTGCATTGCGTATCGCCTTTATAGCGAATGGAAGTGTTAAGAGGCTGATTAAAACGTAGAGAGGCATTATTCCGATGATCGAGAATAGTATAATCCAACAGTACGTAAGTATCGTCAATATCGAATAGAGCTTTGAAGCCCTTGCTTTGCCCAAGGCTATAACGAGATTCTTCCTACCATACTTCTTATCGACATCCGCATCCGGAAACTCGTTCAAGAATAGCAGATTGTGAGTCAGTATGAATGGAGGGATCGATGCGACAAGAGCCAATAGGCTGTACGTGCCCGAGTGAACAAAGTATGTACCCAGAACGGGTAGTGCACCAAGCCCTAGACCAGCAAAGAGTTCACCGATCATCCACTTAGTGAATTTGGTGGTGTAGAAGTAGACACTGATCGCACCTACTATAACGATCGGTAAAAGGAGTATACCTTGGACGATGATGAAGTAAATACCTATCGTAACCCCCAACAATAAGCAGACTACCCCGAATTTATATACCGAAGCTGGCTGAAGGAGTCTTGATGGAAGGATTCCGCTACCTCCACTGAAAGGTGTCTTCTTCGTCTCCAGATCGATTCCCGATGTATAATCGAAGTAATCGTTCAATACATTCACACTTATATGTAGAAGGAGTAAGCCGATAAGTGCGAGTAATGTGTGAATCGGATTGAAGAAGCCTTCGTATATCGCAACACAAGTGCCCAGAAATACGAGGACTATCGAGAGTATGAGAAATTGTGGCCTCGTCTCCGCGAACCATATCTTTAATGCCATCTTCAACCATCTCGAGATGAAAGTCGCTATTCTATATAAACTTTATTTCAAGAAATTTGGAGAAAGTATAGGGAATGGTGGATGAGGCGATGAGGAGATGAAGTGATGCTGAAACCTTGAATTTTAAATTATATGATCTTGTGAATTTTGAATGAAGGTACGATTGTAAGAAGTGAGACTACGATTAAACCCTCTTCTAGATCACAAACGCATTTATCCTAAAGGGTTGTAAGGAAAAATTTGTATATTCACAATTTCATTATACCTAATGTATAATTATGCCAAAATTGATCGGTAGGGTTGCTGACGGTTCTACCGAAACGTTCGCTAGAGTCATACTACTTAAAGACTTAGAGAGGAGTATACGCGCCGAAGAGTTGGTCTTGATTAAAAATGGTGGTGAAAAGGATCCTATAAATTGTATAGTTGGTGTCGTTAGAGAGGGCTTGGGTAAGAATGAGTTTCTTAACCATACATCTTACAGGCCAGATGTAGCCTATATGAAGTATGGTGGTGAACCATCGGGAGCTAGAGAAGTGTATTCCTTTACGATAAGGCCCATCGGAGTAATCACTAAGAATGGTGTAGAGCCGAACCGCACCATCATTCAGCCCAGATCTCCCGTATACCTGTTAGAGGAGAGTGATAAACCATTGGAATGGATCGCCAAAGGTGATGATATTTTATGGATGGATGCATATTTGGAGGGTCACGAGACGTGGTATGTTCCGGTAAAGAAGACATTCATACCGTACCACGTCGCGGTCTATGGCTCTACGGGTAGTGGCAAATCGTTCTTTACTCGTTACGTCCTCATACCACTGTACATCAGAGCGGGTTATAGAGTATTGATACTCGATTGGAGCGGTACCGATTACGCACCATACTTTCAGGATTCAAACCAAGTTGAGAAGATAAATATTATGGAAATCTCTTTGGATGAAGAATCGATCCTAAGTTACTTTGAAGATAAGACATTCGGCTTTGCGAATAACGATAATGTGAGGGATGGTTTTGATAGCTTTATAGAGGGTTGGTTGGATAAAGTAAAGCGTACACGTGAAGAGTTTAGAGGTGATGAATCTGCTGAAGCTCTATATGGGCAGATCAAGAAGCACGTTCAAATGAGCCTATCCACTATAAAGAGAGATGATTGGAGATCCTCCGCTGAAAGGGCTATGAGAAGGGTATTTAGAAGGTTAAAACCTTCAGATCTACGCCCGGTGATGGGTACTGTAAGTGTAGAGGAGCTCCTTAAGAAGTTCGAAGAGAGAGTGGTGATCATTATAGATATGAGTGGAGCACTGGCAGAGGCGAAGCTGGGCTTCTTCCTATCCCTTTCTAAATACCTTTACAACCTGATGGAGGCTGGGAATGATCTGAATATCGCCCTGATCATAGATGAAGCACCTCAGTACGCACCTTGGGAGCCAAGGGGGATTCAGGGCGAGACATCCGATATGATAAAGGATCTGGCAGCGTTAGGGAGGAAAAGGTCACTCAACCTTACACTCATAGCCCAGGGGATAAGGGGCGAGATAGGGATAAATGCAGCGGTTAGAAGAAATCTCAACACACAATTCTTCGGGAGGATTCATCCTTTAGATGCTGGTGGTGAGGGTGGGGCATCGGAGTGGCTATCACCCTATGGGATAACTCCAGACCAGATGCTTCAATTGAAACCTGGTATGTTCTACTTTACAGGAGTTATGAACCCATCACCGATCCCTCTGCTTATAACCTATAAACTCTAATTCTGCATGGAGGGATAAGAGATGGAGTTTTTAGAATGGATAAAGCTACCTCAAGATCTACAGCATCGTTTCTTTGAATTGGCCGATGAAGAATCTAAGAGGGTTGGTGAATCGATTCAAAAGCTTAATAAGGAGTATGAAAAACTCCAGTTTTTACAATCATATTTCGATAAGCTTCCGAATGTAGAATCGGTCTCAAGGATCGCTGCGATCGATAGCTCCAAATCACCAAGGTTGAGTGAAAGGCTCGGTATTAGGTATGGTGTATTCGCATCCGGTATTATATACCTTAAAGGTAATGAGCGAGAGGAATCCTTTAGGGCTGGTGTATTCAAGAGGAGGCAAGCATTTTCTGAAGATAAGAGCAGATTCTTCTTCGACCTCTTAACGACCTATGCAGAGAGAAGGCTCGCCTTAGAAGCATTATCTAAATCAGACCTCGTCATACTCGATGGGAGCTTTTACGGTTTTGTATATTCGGCGGTAAGAATCAAGAAGCAGGGCCTCTATGGTACAGAAGAGGAGAGATTGATTCGAGAAATATCTCAAGATACGGAGAAATTACTAAAGAGTGGTAAGGTGATAGGTGTGATAAAGAGGAGCCACACGAGAGTTATAGGAGGTTATTTAGCGTTACAGGATAGGAATAACCCCTTCGTATCGATCATCGATAAACTCATTCTATCTCTAATCATGCCAGTACGCACGGTATTCGATTATCATAAACTCATCGGTGATAAACCCGTTCATGTATATACTCGTCTTGCAAGGTATGCACAATCTTCCAGATGGTCTGAAAGTCCTTTAGAAGAAGCGGAGAGGTGGATCTATTCGCCCTTCGAATATCTCGAACTCGACCCCTCCGAGTTTAAAGGGTTGAGAAGGATGCAGGTGAGGGCGTACGATTACGTACCTCCCTGTGAAATCGAATACCCTTCCCGGATCGAAACCGATAGGATTCTGGAATGGATGGGCCAGCCGAACTTCTTCAATGAAGCGACAAATCTACCTCTAGCTCTAGACTTAATAGATAGTGCGGTAACTCTATCGTCAAAATTTACCGAGGAATTTGTAAGCGAAGTGGAGGGGAGGGTCTTGGAATCGATAGATAAGAATGGCGGGAATAGAGAGACTATACGGATCTTCTTCTCGTTGTTAAACCCACAGAAACCTTACTAATTAATATCATCAATTTTGCTCTTAGAATAAAATTTCATTGTACCGTACTAGATAGATAGTACTAAATACTAAACTTTCGATCCACGTCTCATCGCATCGAGTAGAGTCTGTAATTGTTGGGCAGCTTCACGTATACTCCTTTCATGGCTCACTATCAGCCTACCCATCGCTTCCTTCCCGACCTTGCCAATTGTGTATCGCTCATAAAGGTTGATAAAATCTCTAACCGCTCGATCGTACCCTCGCTCCACATTCGTTATCTTAGCGATTAGATCATGCATCTCGGGAATCTTCGATAACAATTCGCCCTTAGCTTCACCAATCCTAGAGGCCGATCTTGAATTGATGAGCTCCAGATCCCTCTTCACCCTATCTACATCAGCTCTAGAGATCTGTGCAAAGGGCTTTAATGATTGGAGGATATCTTCAATAGAAGATATCTTTTCTTCAAAGGCGTCTGCATATTTACTGATCACCGCTACTCTGCCCCTCTCACCACTCAATTTAATACCCTCTAAATAGAGGGTCGCGATCAGTAGTATGATGAATATTGTGCTGGCGATGGGCATTATACCACTCGAGGCCCATACCAAACCGAGCCTCACTACTACTGAAACCTTATCTTCACTTATGGAGGATGCATTTACTCTATGAACCACGAAGCCCTTGGGCAGTTCTTCGATCTTACCATCGCCGATTAGAGAGTATCTATCGATCAAGAATCCGTTCGGCAGATTAAACTTCAACACAAATTTCGATGCTACACCTTGTACAGGTGGGGTTAGAGGGATCGATAGGTCGATCAGATTCCCACTCACACCGATGAATCCTTTAGGTAATGGGTATTCGTACTTTAAGGTAAGTACAGAACCCTTCTCTAAAGGGATTCTAAAGATCGATTGTATATCTATTATGCCATCTTGCAACTCTCGTACAGACCTTTCGATGAGGGGAGGAGTGGTTTCAGGGACGATTGTAATGCTCTTTAGGTTCGGATCGAGTAGGGATAATCGTAATTTTGATATGGGGCTATGGCCTAGATTCTCTACCTTGATCGTTTCGATAATATTTATAGAGCCGGTGGGTGAAAGTACGATTTCTCTCTCTATGATGGGGTATTTGAGGATCGAAAAGTTCGGATTATCTATGATCCGTAGATGGGCCCTGATGAAATTCGATCTCTCAGCATCGATATTGGAGAATGTAGCATTCCAATACTGGTAAGTTTTACCTTTTGAGTAGCTGAAGCCCGATAATCCTTGAAACTCTGTACCTAGTGGTGAGCTGATATTCACATATACCCTCTTCAATGGTACGTTCATGCTGGGAGTCGATGGTACGATGATCTCATACATCGAAGTATCTACAAACTTTAGAAGGCCTATCAGATAGATCTTGATGAATACCTTCACATCCGATCTCGAGGGTATTGAGTATGGCTCTTTGGGTGAGATGGAGATGCTCGTCGAAGTATTACGTACAAGAATGGTATATGTGAGTCGGGTCGGGCCCTTGATAATTATATCGGCGATGTGCCCCTTATAATCGGGTGGGTAATTTACGATGAGATTTGGTAACTGTGTAGGAGTTTCGGCAAGGTTAGATATGGTGATGACATCTTCAATGAGTACGAAACCCTGTTCATTGACACTAAACTTATGGTTGAGTGTAAATGATAAAGTTTCCGACCGGCCCATTGCATCAAAAGTAAATACGCTCGTGGTTAGGAGTAGATACGTGATGGAGAGGTACATAAGATACTTCTCTTTATTCACACCTTCTACACCACCTTAAACAACCTTCAAAACACTATTTGTATTTTATTCTTAACTTATCGATTTCTTTTCATAAATCTAGAATAGGAGGTCTTGAGATTAAATGCAGAATTAGTGCCATCATCCGTTAAGTTGGTATTTTTGCCTCTTTACCATCTTCTCTTCTCACCACCACCATCATCCTTCTATCTCTTGAAGGAATTCTGACGGTGTCACATTCCTGAAGCCTTTGATCACTTCACCATTACTCGTTAAGTTGTAGAGTGGTATATCGGTCTTAGAGGATAGCCATTCTAACAATTCTTTACAGAATTTGAGCTTCATGAGCTTAATTTCATAAGATTTCACGATGGGCTTAGAATATTCACCTATTTCATTACCCAGATCCATACCCGCTAAACCGATCACCTTCGCATCAAATTCGACAGCTAAAAATACGGCCCTATCGCCATCTGTAAAACCTCCAAAATTGTACACGTGAGGCCTCGGCTCGGCTTGGGTAGTGCCCAAAACTCGATCCAACATCGGCACATACTTCTCTATAGCTGGGATATTATCACCGTGTGCATGGATCACCATATATGCACCTCTCCGGTTCGCCTCGATCAGATCAGAAATCCTTCCATCTAGATCACTGACTACGATATTAGGAATCTTATCGATACTCAATAGCGCGGTGGTAGCACCGTCTGCAGAGATCACTACACAGGAGCTCAGCAGATCGAACTTAGATAATCTCATCAAATCATTCTTTAGCGATGGGCCTGCACCGAATACGATCACAGGCTTATATTCAATTAATCTTCTCACATCCGATGGCTCCAAACCTCTACCCTTCAATAGATTACTTAAGATATCTGCAGACCTCTGATCCTCACTTCGATCGAATCTGAATGTAGAGATTATCTTACTGTACCACGGCCACCATTCGCTTAGATCCATCTCAACGAGCCTCTACACCAAATTCATAATTCATAAATCATGAATCGGCGAGGACCTTCTGTATATACGGTAGGCTCCATGCGTAACCTACATGCACACACTCTTGACTCTTGCAGAATTCACACCACAGTATCTTTCTTATGCCCTGATTCCTCACGTAGACATCTATAAGGCGCTTCGCTTCGTTATCCCTTATCGTAACGTGATCTTCATACACGTTGAAGTGTTCGAACCTCGGCTTCCTCTTCTCTTCCAACTTCTTCAATTCGCGAAGCTTATCGGTCATAAACCTTACGAAGCTCTTCGGCCCGGGCTCACCGAGTAAGCGTGCATTCTCCTTCTCCCTTTTATACTGTTCATAAAAGTAATTGAATATGTCTTCATCGACGTTGATCGTCTTTAACCCAGTCCTCTTCGCAGGCATCATCCTTTAACTTTCACTCCCTAACATATAAATGTTCTTAAAAGTTAGGAACAATTCGAAGGCGATTTATCGAGAAGAATGGAGAGGATTCGATTTTCAGCACTACAACTGAGTATTGCAAGAGAATATCAGAAGAATATCAGATCTATTCTGAGAGCTGGAGATTTTGGATTTTTCTTAGAATAAATCAAACCATAATAATGTAATACCATAATGCCATAATGGCTGAAGACAATAAAATCCTTACCCTAGAATCATTTATGAGAGCTTAGGGTTTTAGGGTTCTAAATCACCCGATCCTTTACAGACCATTATAGTTTTTCGCTACTTACGAAGCCAAGAGTCGATGATCCTACTACAGAGGCGAAAGACCTTCTCGGCATCTTTATATGCGCTTTCGGCATCGGCTTTGGTGAAGAGATCTGAGGCTGGTCTCAATTCATCCTCCGAGCCGTACATGGCTGGCCCTCTTAACTTCGCAAGTACTCTCGATGTCTCAGCAAGGTACGGTAAATGCTCCTTGAACCAATCGGGTAATGGGTAATGATCCAACTTTAGTATAACTTCTGATACATCGTGCTTTAAAGGGTATTCGATGGCAAGTAGCCTTAGAACGGCCTTTAGACTCATCTCCACACACTCCTGAGAGCGCCTCACACAGGTCGCATAGTCATCCTCTGATAAGGCGAGAGAAGCCTCTTTAAGGAAGCGTTCAGACCTCTTAATGAAGTCCTCTGCCATTCTTACTGTATTCAGAGCTCGACCACCTCTCCCCACTTTACACTAGGCTTTAACTTCCAATACCAACTCCCGTTCGAAAGCCTGACCTTTTCAGCCCCTAACTCCTTCATCCTCCTCCTCAACCTATTTAGCTCCTTTATGAGAAAGCTATCATCATCGTATATGATGATTCCATCGGTGATCACATCCAAGAGTATTGGGGGATGTTTAGAAACCTCATCTGGGGTTAAGATGTGGGCCTGGATGAAAGGTTCGCCGTAGAGTTGAGAGAATTTTATGTACTCTTCGCCCTTCAAGAAATCTTTTTCAACGGCCGATAGTAGGCGAACCCTTTCGCCCAAACTCTTCCCTTCAAGCCCACTCACGACCAGTAGAAGATCGATGTCACTGATAGGGAACTCTGCCTCGCCTCTTGCCGCAGAGCCGAAGAGTGCTACCGCTACCAAATCTCGACCAAAATATCCTTTAAGGTACTTTATATAAGCATGAAGTAGAGCTAGTAAAGATCGATCGATAGATCTATTGGTATTGATATTGGTATCGTTGAGTTGAATCTTACCGATGTAGCACCACTTGAGTTTCTTATCACGATGGGCAAAGTAGGCGTAGCGGTAAGGCTTACCCTTCGAAGTTATCACCTTCCAGTAAATACCCGAGCCGAGCTTACCACATTTAGGGCAGACCCTCCCTGCCACCTTCATCAATGCTCTTAAACCTAACATCGGTAATAAATGTTACCTAAACCTAAGGAACTGAGGAAGAATAGAACTCGAGCTCACCCTTCTTGCTGATGGCTTATAAATTCTATCTCAAGCTATCCTTGAGAAATTCACATAATCGGTTTAATCTTTATATCTCCATATCTCCATATCTTCATATCTTCATAATCGAATGTTATAAAAGGTGAAAATTTAATATTTACTGAGAGGATTTAAAATAAACACTTCATGGTTTCTCTAAGAATTTCTTTACGACTTTTTCCAAATTATCTACAGATCTCTTGAGCTCACGCCTTGTTCGTAAAAGTTCACGCCTCGTTCTTACAAGTTCTTTAGATATCACATCGTAACGATCGGCCATATCTTTAAAGTGGCTATTCATATCCTGATGCATCGATACTATAGCCCCTTTCAAATCCTTATGCATATCTTTAGTGGTCCCTTTCAAATCCCCATGCATATCTTTGATAGTTCCTTTCAAATCCTCGTGCATATTTGTGATGGCCCCTCTCAAATCCTCATGCATATGTGCGATGGTCGCTTTCAAATCCTCATGCATATCTTTAATAGTTCCTTTCAAATCCTCATGTGTGAATTGTATAGTTTCTTTTAAGTCCTGGTGCATCAACCGTATATCTTGCCTCGTAGCTACAGCTATATTGAAGGCTGCCACCAACCTCTCACCAATCTCTTCCTCTACCCTTCCATACTTAATATCGAAGTATTGATACTCACCCGTCGCTATTTCTCTCTTTACCACTTCAACACTTTCTACCACTATTAGATCCTTCTTGATATTCACTCGCTCTATGAAGTCCTTTAAGACCATTTCTTCAGCTTCACACACTATCCTCACATTCCCATCCCTTAAGTTCTCCACATATCCCTTCACACCTAACCTTCTTGCCACATCTTGAACATAATCACGATAACCAACCTTTTGTACGATTCCCTTAACTATTATCTCAGCTCTGATCAATGCTTAAACCTTTTATGATCTTTGATGTATTTAAGTATAATGCTATTTTCTGATGCTCTTATTAAAAGTACTCATCTTCCTTGAATTGTACGTCGGAATATGATAGAAACGAGTTTATCCAAACCAAAATTTCTAACTTAATAGTGATATTCATACTCTCCTCAACCGAAGTCTATCTTATACAAAAGTATACATGGAAAAAGTAAATTAGAGAGATTAAAATTCCAAACCATCTTAGATAATTTTTAGATGAGGTTTGAGATAAGAAATTAAGAAATTAAGAATTAGGAACATTAAGCTGAGAGGGCATATTATGAATTAAGGGCTATGGGTCGAGTCTAGAGGATCGATCTACAATAAGAGATTATAAGAGATTTTCAACCTTAACTTACTCCTTGGGCTATTGGCTTAGTTCATTATGCAACTCTAAGGAGGCTAAGGAGGCTAAGGAGGCGATAACTTCCCACTCTTCCGTTGTTCCTAACTTTTAGGAACATTTATATTTAAATTATGTTAAACGTAATGACAATGATACGCACCCTTTCAAAGATTATCGTACAGAATCCACTTCCACATTACTGTAGATTATCGAATGGTGTAATGAGTTATAATTGGAGTAGTGGTACCTTTGGCAAAACGTAGCCTTGGTATCGATGCCCTGTTGGAAGTTTTAGGGATCCTCGCAGAGGGTGAAAAGACCAAGCATCAACTCTATCGTAGGACAAAATTATCGCACAAAGGTATCAATACGATCATCAAGGATCTGGAGAGGAATGGATTCGTTGAGATAAAAGAAGTGCCTTACACTGGTAAGTATGGCAAAGCTGTTCGAATCAAGCTTACACAAAAGGGCTTTAAGCTTTTAGATAATTTAAAATAGTTT
>JANXEG010000022.1 GCA_025058425.1 Nitrososphaerales archaeon | reverse complement strand
GGGAGAATAAGGTGAAGTTAAAGCTCAGAACTCCAAAGTTATTATACACTTATGTGACGACACCTGAAGAAGCTGAAAATTTGTTAAAGAATGTTAAAATTGAGATTAAAGAGTTTTAATTGTCAATATCAGAATTAGAAGTTAATTAGAAGTTAATACTACAAATCTACAGCTATACGGTAAATGTATCTCCCGGCTTAGGTGCTACAGCTTCTAGACCAAACCTTTCTCTTAACTCTTCCGCAAACTTTACACAAGCAATTTCCTCGCCATGTATCGTAATAACCTTTGGAGCTCCTTTAATCTTTTCGAACATCTCAAATAACTCCGCCCTTCCACTGTGTGAAGAAAAGTCAAACCTCCTAATTTCAGCCTTCACCTTTTTTAATTTGCCATCTACCAAAGCCAAGCCTTTATCGAGAAGGATACGGCCCGGTGTATCTGCTATCTGGTAAGATACAATAGCGATAGCATTTTTAGAACTTTTAGCGACTTCACTATTGTAGAATACGGCAGCACCCCCTCCCAACATACCTGCAGGTGAAATGATCACCGAGGGTGTTTTTACGATACGCCTCCTCTCACTCCAACTTGAAATAAACTCTACATCTTCAAGACTCTTGCGCAAGAGTTCAGGGTCACGTAGATACTCTGGATGATTAAGGTGAATTTCATTCGCCTTTAATGCCATTCCATCCATAGCTATTCGATATGGAAATTTTGCAGATTTTAACACACAGGCAATCTCTTGTGACCTTCCCACAGCGAAGGCTGGAACGAGGAGGGTTCCACCACGCTCCACAACCTCTTTCGCAAATTCCACAAATTCACGTTCAACTTCTTCTCTAGATGGATGGTCTGTTAGAGCGTAAGTACTTTCAGTGATTATAAAATCCAATTCACCAAAGTCGGTTACAGCACCTCTCAACAATCGGGTTTCATGAGCGTTCATATCACCTGTATAGAGCAGCCTCTTTCCCCCATTTTCGACTATAATAGAAGCACCACCAGCTATGTGACCAGCTTCAAAGAATGTCACTTCAAATTCTCCAATCTTCACCTTCTCATCATAATGAACATGAACCACATTCCTCATCATATTCTTAAGTTCGGGATATTCGAATGGTAAATAGAAACCTGAAACCTTTAAAAAGTCCTCGATCAATAACTTAGTTAATTCAGACGTTAAATCTGTAGTGTATAGCTTTACATGATCCTTAAAGAATAAAAGAGGGATCGCGCCAGAATGGTCCAGATGTGCATGGCTCAATAGGACCGCATCCACATCTCTACGTTGGATATGGATGGGAAAGATCGGTTCTTTGGTATGAATAAGTACCCCAAAATCTAGTAAGATAGAGGTTCCACTACCCTTCACAAGGAATGCAGATCTGCCTACCTCCCTAGCACCGCCTAAAACCTTGATTTCCATCCTATTAGCTTATACTAACTCTTTAAGAGGTATCTTTTAACATTTTCTAATCTATGCTCAGGCTCGATGAGATGGTAATTTGATATTTTATTCGACTTATATTAAAGGATAAATAGCATGATTCGTATAGATCGATTATCGAATGGGTGTGCAAAGGGTTACATCGAATGTATATATGATTAAGCTAAACCCTCCATCGGAATTCCCACATTTACCATCGATAAATGTTTATCTCATAAATGATGAAAAGAAGATGATCATCGATGCTGGCTATGATATCGTTACCGAAGATCTTATAAGAATCTTAAAAGAGCTTGGAATTGATATCGATTACATCGCTATAACTCATATTCATCTAGACCACGCAGGCGGGGTAAACTTACTGTTAAGAAATTTTCCGAATGCAAAGGTAATAGTTCATGAGAGGGGATTACCACATTTACTAAATCCTAGTAAGCTTTGGGAGAGTGTTTTATCGGTACTTGGTGAATCTGCAAAAGGGTACAGTAAGCCAACACCTATACCCATCGATAGTATAATCGTCGGAAAGGAAGGTTCTGTTTTTAATTTAGGTGATGCTAAGGTAAGGGTGTTGGAAGCACCTGGCCACTCACCACACCATCTATGCTTCTTTGACGGATCTTGTATATTTCTTGGTGATGTTGCTGGCATATATGAAGATGGTATCGTCATTCCAAGTACACCCCCGCCCAATTTCGATTACAGTAAAAGTATTCAAACGATCGATAGAATCATAAACTTAAATCCGAAGATACTATGCTATGCCCACTACGATTTCTCGAATGATCCCAAAAATCTCATCTTGTATAAAGAAAGGCTCAAATTATGGTTGAAGGTAATAGCGAAGAATTTGAATGATGATAATGAACGGTTGATCGATAAAATTTTAGAAGTGGATAAAAAGATAGAATCGATAGTAAATAAAAGGAGGTTTGAAATAAATCTCTTCATTCAAGGAATCGTTCACTATTTAAGAAGGTTGAGAAATTTAAAATAGAGATGAGTAAAGCTAGGTAAATCTTCATAACCTTTTTAAAATTGATATATTTAACACAAAAGATAAAAGAGAAAACTTCTAGATTATGAAAGTTAGTAATAGATTAAAGGTGTCAAATTTTGAAGGTCATTTTATTTGTATGTGTTGAAAACAGTTTTAGAAGTCAGATCGCTGAAGCCTACTTTAACAAGTTTGCACCGAAAGGTTGGAAAGCAAAAAGCGCTGGCTTGGTAATAGCAGAGAGTATCAATCCAAACGCGGTCAAACTCATGTTAGAGGAAGGGATAGATATAAGTAGCAATAGGCCCAAATTGATGACAAGAGAACTTCAAGAAGAAGCTACAATGGTTATAATAGTCTGTAGTAGTGCCCTATGCCCGGTCGTTTATGCTAAACATGTTGAAGAGTGGGATATACCAGATCCGGCTAAGATGTCTTTAGAAGAAGCAAGGAGGGTTAGGGATATGATAAAGGAAAGGGTATTAAAGCTTATAGAAAGATTGGAATCACAAAGATTTGAAGATCGTACCGCTAAAGATTAGGAATAAATACGATCAAAGCTATTTGAGTAATCTACACGATGCATAATGGTAATTTTATAAAATGATCATCTCTCCGTTAGACCTTCTCTCCAGGAGATGGACGAAATTAAATTTTTCGTAATATCTATTTATCACAGACCACTTTGATCACCATGATAGCTTTATGGAAGAAGCGGGAAGGGGGCGATTACTGCTAAAGGCGATAAGGCGTAAGAGGCTAAAGAGCGAACCATTCATACTTAACGATGAAGTTTTAAGTAAGTACGCAAAACTCAAAGAAGTACTTCATGAGGCAGATATTAAATATCAAGATGTAATTACACGTTACCCTGAAAAGTACTATAAACTCTTCTTAGCCCCGGGAATTATCGGTATAGATCAAGATGAGGCTGAAGATATTATAAGATTCTTACAGATAAAACCGAAGGATCTTATCAATTACGAATCACGCATAATCAAATATAATGATAAATTCTATAAGGTTTGGTTAAGCATACACCGTTGCGGGTAAGATGTAATCATGAAGATGATTCAAAAAGCGTGAATGGGCATCATCTTTAATATTCTTGATAGATCAACCGAATACGAGAGGTATCGTGGATTCTTCCGTCATATTCGGTGCGAGGCTGATCAGACTGAGAAAGACCGAATCGAATCTTTCTTTCATCGGTGTGAGTATATAAGTATCGAAGGTTGGAAATACTCTTTGGATGATTCCGAACCCTTTTACACAATCATCGACGCCCAGAGCTACAAACATACCTTGTAAAGATGATTGGTTTATGAAGACAAATTTACAATCATTATAGACTTTAATCACACCTTCATTTATACCCTGGCTGATGATCAAAGAACCATCACCTCCAACCCTTTTCCAGGTTTCAAAAGCCTCAGAAGATTCGAATTTAACCTGATTCGCATTCATACTATACATATTACCTAAAAAGATCAATTTTAATGATTTGAGATTTACCTTGATCCTCCTACCATCCTTTAAAAATCGATGATACTGCCTCACCCTCCTTTCGATCCTCTCTACCCGGTTCTTCACAAACCTTTTAGATCGTTCAGCAACCACCAACCTATCCGCACCTAAACGTTCAACGATCTTCGTATAAAGTTCAGATTCACCCTCAGGGCTCTTTAAATAGATTATCAAATCGGGCCTCACATTATCTATCAGATTTAATTTATAGTTCACACCGCCCTCGCTTACGTAACCATCTGTATTGATTATACATAAATCCACGGTTTTCGAAACACTCTCAACCAAATCCCTTATCGCACTCATCAAACTATTCTCAACGAATTTATACCTAGGAGAAGTTACACCGATAAAGTTCAACCGCTCTGCAGAGAGATCACGTAGATCGAAGATCGAATCCTCCACAACTTTAACACCCACACTACCCGGTGGGCCTAAATCGTTCTGCCCTACATCACCATCCACAATACCTACCTTCAAACCTTTTGATACTGCGATGTTAGTGAGATAAGTCGCCAAAGTGGATTTGCCAGAATCTGTTTTACCTATTAATATCAGCCTCTTTGGTAGATCGTTTTTAAATACCTTATCCACCACATCCTTCCATATTCTAGTACCTACATCGCCACACTCCACACTGTAATCACCATCATCCCCCAATGTAACTATAAATGAAGATTCACCATTCGACTCAAATGGTAAAACTTTATTCTTCCTAACTAAAACTTCGTGATCGATCTTTAAAGTGGCACCTAGAACCGATGCTCCTCCACTCTTTACTCTTACCGTAGCAGGTCCTTTAACGAGTAACACTTCATCCTTCATCAACGTGATGAGCTTACTTAACAACTTTGCACCATCCTATTGGGAAGGGTGGTTGAACGAAGTAGGTAGTTATCGATCATTATAGAGTATCTATACACATCCATAAATCGATTATGTTATGCTTCGAAAAGATGGTGAAATAAGGAGATCATCTTATAAACTCTTCAGCCCTCTTCCTATCATCATTCCATCTTAAAGTTTACATATAGCATTTGTGTTAAAGTATCTAGTTTGTCTGAAGATACGAAACGAAGGATGGATATAGCGGTAGAACTCATGAGGAGGGGAGGGACCCTACTCAAGGAGCCTTGTATCAAATGTGGAGGGGTGCAAGTCCGGTACAAAGGTCGAACGTTATGTGTCAACTGTGGTTCTATAGAATCACCGATGGAGCTCGAAGTCCCATCGTTCAGTGAAGTAGTTGCAAACCTTAAGGATCTTATAATAACCAAGATTCAAGAAGTGAGTAACCAATTAAAGGTAGAAGCGAATGTAGAGAAGCAAACACAATTGGCATCTCTCCTCCTCCAATATTTACAGATCATGGAAAGGATCGCAGAGAAAGAAAAGCCCTCTTGAACTGTAAATTGATGCTCAATGATATTCAATATAAAATTCGAAATTAAGTGAATAAGTAAATTAGATTGAAGATCGATCGACTTCACTTTTGAATATGTGAAACTCTTCATGAGAAATGACTTTTGGATCGAGACCGATCGATCTATACGCATCGTGTACAAAGGTTACTACATCATTGAGGGTTCCAAAATAGAGTAAATGAGTTCTGCAACCTTTCATACAATCACTCGCCCCAAACCCTTCCAGATGTGGGAGTTTTATCGATCTTCCCATCAATATTCGATTGACTAAACACTCATAAGGCTCGTCAGTCTGTGAATATACGATAGCTTTAACTTTTACAAAGCCACTTTTAAGTAAATGGTCGATGTGCCAAAAGATTCTCTTCTTCACACGAAGGTGTCTAGATAGCCTATTAAATAGTGAATTTTTACTAGGACCTAAGGCTGAACCCGTATAAGTATATAGGCCTGCAGGGTATCGTTTACAACCTAAACGACCTACCTCTACCTCTATCTCTCTGAAAACTTCTATTATCAATGTGTAGATACCCTTCCCCTCAATACGTTGGAGAGGATACCTTTGTACCATATCAGACTCTGCTCTATTCTACATCTCTTATATCATCATAATCATAATTTTATGTGGTAACCTTTTTCGACCAACAAAACTTCCATCTTGCCTTTAAAGATCTCTGAAAATGCTTCCGGATGCTCTGTATGAATAGGGATCAATCTTTTAGGCTTCACTTCATTGATAAAGTTGATCAGATCGATAGGCTCTACGTGGCCGGAGCTATGAAGGCGATAGACGATGATACCATAGAGTGCCATCGCATTTATAAAGCGCTCCTCTCCAAACTCTTCCTCTTCATCGATATGCTCTGAAATGCTTTGTATATAGAGTGTGCCAGGCGGCGGGGTTACTTCGAATACGTTAAATCGACCCGAATCTAATACGATCGTTTTGGATGAAGGGCTCTTCAATTCGGTATGATCGATCGTCTCGATCCTCTGATCCTCCAACAGATCCTTTTCCCACCACTCCAATCGTGCCTTACTCTTCATCAAAACTTTAACATCTTTATATAAAGATGGTATACTTCGCAAAAGCCTTCTATCCAAGCCAGATCTTTGAATCTGGTATAAGAGGTAGCCCATTCGAGGCGTTACCGCTATTTTAGAATCGAGCTCTTTGGCGATTTGGGCGAAGGTAATGATACGATCGATATCGGAAGATCTGACTTCGACGATTACTAGTCTATTCCCACTCTTAAATGATGTTTCAATAAGTTTGTATGCATCTTTCTCAACACGCTCCTCAGACTCCACTCTACCAATACCCATATTCGTTCCTTCACAGATAAGAAGGTCCAAGGGCTCTTTTGAAAGGGCTTCCTTAAAATCTTCCGTTAACGTATGTGCTGGTCCATGCATCCTAAAATCGCCCGTGTAACCTATCTTTTTATCAGGGGTTTGTACGATAAATCCGTACGCACCCGGTACACTATGATCGACAGGGTATGGAATGATTTGTATACCATCGATATCGATCTTTGAGCCTCTGTGGAAAGGCTCGATCTTCAATCTGGCGATGCGCTCTCCCTTACCACATTCATCCCAATAGAGCTTACTCTCCAAAGTCACCTCCCTCTTCGTCATCATCATCGTTGAATAGATGAGATTCGCCATACCTCCCATGTGGATCTTTATCTGCTTACGTAAAAGTGTAAGAAAGCCCGAATGGTCCATGTGCGCATGAGAAATAAAGACATCCTTTACTGGTGATTCACCTTCTTCTTCGATCAACCGCCCATCTTCAAATTTTTCATATAGGGGTAAAATGTTACCCTTTGAATCTCTGATCTGTGGTACTATCTCGGTCTTTATCAACTCTCTTGTGATAGATCTTGTAGGTAGAGGGGATGGAAATTCGAAGTACTTACGATACTGTTTAAAATCCTTTCCAAAATCGATGATGATCGGCCGATCTTTATATTCGATGAGTACAATATTTCCACCGATCCTTCCGACCGCTCCATAAAGTGTTACGATCGTACTATACTCCATTCACTTTTCACTTTTTATTTGTTAAATAAAGTATGTAAGTTTATACCTATGGACTTTATGGACTCTCTTCTACCTTCTCTACATACATAAGTGTATAATCTAACTCATCGATATACTTCATAACTACGACCGCTGTAGCTTTCCCATACTTTACGGTCAACTTCGCATTTATATGCCTCCCCTTTAACACTTCATAATCGTATGGATCTCTTTTCCTACCCTTGATCTTCCTAATATCGATCTTTACATCTACCTTCTCCCGATATGGTTGAAGCTTCATAACCTCCTCAATAGCTCTCTCTAACATCGATACCACTTTACGATCTCTACAGATAGGTATGCCTATGAATTGGTGGTAGAGTGCACCTAGAGCGATACCTCCTTCAAAGATCGCCCTTTCGCGATCGGTTAAGCTCTGATCAAAGTATTTACGTACAATACTCTCAATCCCTTCCTTCATAATCAACCCCTTTCTTATTAGCATTCAAAATCTCTCTTAAATGCCCTAAGTTATCGATTACCTCAGCTACAAAATCGTGTTTATGAATACTCTCCAAACTTTTAAGATAGAAGGTCACTTGCGTTTCATTGGGAAGTTCAGGGAATCTATTTACAAAATTCACGATCATGTACCTTATAACATCTTCAGCAAACCTCGGTCTATACAGAGCCGTCTTGATGACCTCGACTTCATCGACCCTCTTCAATAGACCATAAGTAGATGAACTCATCGAATCTTCGATGATCTTTACCAGATCTTGGGCATCGATATCACAACTTTCAGGGATTTCCACATGAATAGAACCGTAAGCACGTTGCATATGTGTAGCTAGAGGCATCTTTTGAAATAATCTTTCAATTAATTCATCATCGATCTTCGATCCCCTTTTTAACTCACGCTTAGAAATCTCTTTCAATACTTCTTGAGCACAGGGGCAGGCGGTAAGTCCTAAAACACCCACACCTATAGATTTCTTTACATTTATCGAGCCGTCATCCATTCTCATAGCTATTGCAGATGCCATGATATCGGATGGTTCATATGTGCGAATGCGGGTCTTTGGAGTAGTTCTTTTGAATAGAAGCTCACCATAGGCACGTGCTTCGGAGCGAGTAGCATAACTATGCTTCTTTAATAATTCTTTCGCAATTGAAACACAAACTTTTTCTAACTTACTCGTACCCCTCGTCTCACTCCTTAAAACTTCGATGATGACTTCATAATTCCTCGAAGCGTTTATTCCTTTCAGATTTATAGGTAGATCTATATAAGCTTCAAATACGGGAAGCATCATCACCTGCACATTCTCAAACCACAGGTAACCGATGGGCATCTTAACTGAAGCGACACCAACCTTATTCAAAGGTATCGTAATTTCTGGTATTCTTAGGTGAACGTCTGGTAATTTCACATTCTCTCAAATCTACTCTTACTTAGAGACTGATGTATATAGTTTACTAAAACGGTGCATAAGAATCGTTGAATATCATCGAAACCTTTTATAAAGAATCATTTACTCACCGAGTTACTTAAATATCACACCCCCTCTTAACTGCTGATAGTATGGCACCGATAGATCCCGACTTTAAAAGTAAGAGGACCGTGGTCGGTAAGCATCAAGGCCATGATGTATGGGGACCTGTAGACCCTCCTAAGAGGCTCGGTATACATGGCTCTACAGTCTGTGTAGACTTTGATGTATGTATCGCTGAAGGTATATGTATAGATGTTTGTCCAGTAGGTGTTTATGAATGGGTTGAAACACCGGGCCACGATCCACGACTAATCAACCCCAATTCACCACCACCAAAGGCTGAGAGGAAATCGGACCCAGTTAGAGAGAGCGATTGTATCTTCTGCTTAGCTTGTGAAACACAATGTCCAGTAAAGGCTATCAAAGTCTTTCCACCTTAACAATAACCTTTTTTATTCTCCGACGATTTTACAGATTCACCAACAATAATTAATTTAAAATTATTGATTAAACGATTAAATTTTTTAAAATTTCTACAAAGATTCGCGATATAGTGCTAAAGATTAATATCAAAATAGCGAATGTTAGGAATAAAATTGAAAATTAAAATTTAAATCATACCATCCTTCCTATCATTATCGCTATGCACATACTAAAACTCCATCTATCGATGATCGGGACATTGGCATTCATCATAGGTATATCGACGCTATTCTTTGCCGTAATCCTTAGCTTAGTAAATGCCCTAAGCTTTTACACCTTGATCTTCTTCGTCGTTGCAATCAATCTGATCCAATGGCTCATTGCACCATATCTCATTGATGCGATGTACAGAGTAAAAGAGATTAGCGAAGCGGAGAATCCGAAGATTTACAACATGGTAAGGCGCATCTGCCAAAGGACGAGATTCCCGATACCTAAAGTTATGATCGCAAATATACCTATACCGAACGCTTTCGCTTATGGATCACCGATCGCAGGAAGAAGGGTTGCTGTCACTACAGAGTTATTGAAGACTCTAGAGGATGAAGAGGTTGAAGCCGTATTGGCCCATGAAATCGGTCATCTAAAGCATAGGGATGTTCAGATAATGATGTTCGCTTCAGTACTCCCAGCCATCGTCTACTATATCGGTTATTCACTTATGATTTCAGGCATGTATGAAAGGAGGAGTAGAGAGGGCGGAGGGGCTCTATTGATAGGTATAGCGGCCATGGCACTCTACTGGGTTTTAAGCCTCTTTGTGATGGGTTTGAGTAGATTGAGAGAGTATTACGCCGATCAGCATGCGGTGAGGAATGTGGATGAAGGGGGTAGAAAGCTTTCGGAGGCATTGGCAAAGATCACGATGCAGACGGGAAGGTATAAATTACATCATGGTAATACTGGAGGTTTCAGCTCGTTTAAAGCTTTATTCATAAGTGATCCAGATAGGGCGGATCAAGATGAAGTACTGTTAGCAAAGAGTAGATTCACAAGAACCGATTCCGAATTGGTTAGAGAGATCCTTTCACGAAAGGTTACGATCGCAGATAGAATTATGGAGCTCTTCTCTACACATCCGAATATCGTTAAGAGAATTAAAGCCCTTCAGGGAGCTTAAACCTATAACCTTTAAATTGTGTTTGTTATATACACTGAATATCGATAGTTATGATGATGGAATGTTCACTATGCGGTAAAAGTTATAATCTCAATGATCTGATCTATCGTTGTGAAGTTTGTGATTACCCTCTTGAAGTCCGGTACGATTACGAACGAATCTATTCAAGTTTGAAGAAAGGTAGGTTATTCAAAGATCGCCAATATAACATTTGGCGCTATATTGAACTATTACCTCCTACACGTAAAATCATCTCTATGGATGAAGGATGGACCCCTCTTATCAAGAGTGAGAGGTTGAATGAAAGGTTGAAGGTTAAAAATTTATTCATCAAAGATGAGACGAGAAATCCCACATATTCATTTAAGGATAGAGGGAGTAGTGTTGGAGTATCTAAAGCGATCGACATAGGTGCAAGATTCGTTATCTGTGCATCTACGGGAAATATGGCTACATCTTTAGCTGCATACTCTGCAAGAGCAGGTATCGGTTGTGTGATCCTCATCCCCTCAGACACACCTCTAGAAAAGCTCACCCATACACTGGTTTACTCGCCCATTGTAATCAGTATGGGAGTACCTTATTCACAACTTTATAGATTTGCAATCGAGCTAAGTGTAAAGTATGGATTTTATGTAGTCCAATCGGACTCTCCAATGAGAGTTGAAGGTCAGAAGACAGCATCCTTCGAAATCTGTGAACAACTCGATTGGAATGTACCAGATAAGATCCTGATCCCGACAAGTAGTGGAGGGAATATAAGTGCTTATTGGAAGGGTTTGAAGGAGTTTTACGAATTAGGGTTGATAAATGAGCTACCTCAATTGATCGCCATACAGGCTGAAGGTTGCTCACCTATAGTGAGTGCTTTTAAGAATGGTTACGATAAGATTCGACCATTCGATAAATCCCGAACCATCGCACACGCCATATCGAATCCCGATCCTCCAAGTGGAGTTAGAGTTCTTAAATTACTGCGTGAATCGAAGGGCTTCGCCGAATCTGTTTCAGATGATGAAATGCTTAGAGCACAGATCTTACTTGCCAAATATACAGGAATCTTTGCAGAACCGGCTGGAGCAGCATCGATAGCTGGGCTCATCAAATTGATCGAAGACGATCGTATCGAAGAAGATGAAAAGATCGTATGTGTGGTTACGGGATCGGGGCTTAAGGATATTAAGAGTATATCACCAATGATCGGTAAGCCTTTCGAAGCTAACTCAATAGATGAACTTAACAATATCTTGCAAACCTTTTTTGTAAAAATTCAATTTTCTAATTTTTAGAATATAACATTGTTAATTTATGTTTTTTATTTCGAAAATCATGTAAAAATATTAATTTTTTGATTTAAAAAAAAAAAGAACAAATTAAAAAAAATTTAAATATAGTTAGAAAATCAATTTTGGTATGGTTCGGCTCTACGAGTATCAAGGTAAGCAACTATTGAAGAATGTAGGAGTACCGATCCCTGAAGGTGGTGTTGCATCGACACCCGAAGAAGCAAGAGTTATTGCAGAGAAGATCGGAAAGCCCGTAGTGGTTAAAGCACAGGTTTGGGTAACGGGCCGCTTCAAAGCTGGTGGGATAAAATTCGCTAACAGTCCTCAAGAGGCGGAAGGGTTTGCGAGAGAGCTACTAGGCAAGGAGATTAAGGGGAATCCGGTGGAAAAGGTGTTGGTCGAAGAGAAGTTAGATATACAAAGGGAATTTTACACGGGTGTCATCATCGATACTTCTCGTGAGGTCAGAGCACCTGTATTGATATTCAGTAGCGAAGGTGGCGTGGATATTGAAGAGATAGCTAAAGAGCATCCTGAAAAGATCGCCCGCATGGTTGTGGATATATTTAGAGGTGTCAAAGTCTACGATGCTTTTAACCTCGCCTTAAGATGTGGTATTTCGAATGATCTGTTGAGGCCTTTAAGTACAGCGATCTGTGGCATATATGAAGTCTTTAGAAAGTACGATGCTCGTGTAGCTGAGATAAACCCATTGGTATTAACGAAGGATAATAAGATATGTGCAGCCGATTGTCGTATAACTATAGATGATTCTTCCGTATACCGCCATCCTGAACTTGAAATTGAGATCGCTCGAGAGATGAATAAACCTCCAACCGAGTTAGATAAAATCGCATGGAGTGTTGAGAAGAACGATTATAGAGGTGTTGGTTACTTCATGCAGATGGTTAAAGAGATTAAAGAGCCTGGATACATAGGTTACCATGGGATCGGTGGTGGAGGGGCGATTTTAGGTGTCGATGCATTGAATCGTTATGGATTGAAGATTGCGAATTATGCCGATACAAGTGGTAATCCTACAGCTGCCAAAATTTATCGAATCGCAAAGATTATACTTTCACAACCCGGTATCGAAGGGTATATGCTTGGAGGCTTTGTAATTGCGAATCAAGAGCAATGGCACCATGCGCACGCTATTGTAAAAGCGTTAAGAGAAGAGTTGGCTAATAAACCTGGATTCCCCGTCTTGATCCTTATATGTGGTAATAAGGAGGAAGAATCGATTGAAATATTAAAAGAAGGGTTAAGAGATTTACCGATACGCCTTGAGATATATGGTAGTGAACATGTATACGATACCGACTTCATCGCCCAAAGAATGAGGGCGCTCATCGATGAATATAGAAAAGAAAGGGGCATAAGAGGTGGTTAAAGTTATGCTCGAATTTGAAGAACAGACGATTAAAGTGATAATCGATGACAGTAAATGTCTTGAATGTAAGACAAAGGCGTGTATAAAAGGTTGTAGCCTTTACGATCGTGGTATATTGAGGTTAAGAGGTGGTAAGCCAGCGATCTTGATAAGCCCTGAGGAGGTGAAACGGTTGGGTACCGAATGTTTGGCATGTGAATATGAATGTTGGTTCAGGGGTTTAAAGGCTATAAGGATAGAAGTGCCGATAAAGGGGCTCGATGAGTATAAAAGGAAGTATATGGTGTGAAGGGTTATGGCGATACTTTTAGATGAAAAGACTACTGTATTGATACAGGGCATAACCGGTAGAGAAGGGTCTGCACGAGCGCTCTTCATGAAGAATTATGGTACTAAAGTCGTTGCTGGTGTTACACCTGGTAGAGGAGGGACTACGGAAGCGGGTGTGCCTGTATATGATACTGTAGAGCAGGCGATTAAGCATCATGGACCGATAGATTGTAGCGTTACATTCGTACCTGGACCTTTCCTCAAAGATGCGGTAATGGAAGCTTTAGAATGTGATATAAAATTCATCGTTATGCCCGTTGAGCGAGTTCCTTTGCATGATATAATGGAGATGGTAGCATTTGCAAAGCGTAAAGGTGCAAAGTTACTCGGCCCAGGCTCGATAGGGATCATTAGCCCCGGTAAAGCAGCGGCGGGTTGGCTCGGAGGGACTGCGGAGAGAGCGCGAGTAGTATTCAAGCCCGGTGACATCGGTGTTCTATCGAGAAGTGGTGGACAAGCAAGTACGATCCCCTGGATACTTAAACAGGCGGGATTCGGTGTGAGTACCGCTATACATGTTGGTACCGAGCCGATCGTGGGCATGTCCTTTGGTGATATATTGCCTTTATTTGAAAAAGACGAAGAGACGAGGGCCGTTGTAGCCTTTGGAGAGATCGGTGGTCTACATGAAGAAGAGGCTGCAGAAGTCATCAGAAGGGGAGAGTTCACAAAGCCATTTGTGATATACATCGCAGGCGCATGGGCTCCAGAGGGTATGAGATTTTCACATGCCAGTAGTATCATCGAACATGGAAGGGGTAGTGCGAAGAGTAAGATAGAAACACTTAAAAGTGTTGGAGCCTATGTAGTTAACCGACCTGAGGAGATAATTCCAACGCTTAAGTATGTATTGGGTAAGTGAAGATGGTGAGAATATGGTGGTAATGAGGTCTGTATTTTATGTACCTGGTAATAATTGGAGATTTATCGAAAAAGCACCTACGATACCTGCGGACGTCATCACTTTAGATTTGGAAGATTCTGTACCACCAGCTGAGAAAGAGACCGCAAGATTCATGGTGAAGGATTCAATCAAAAGGATAAAGGAGTTAAGTGGGACCGATGTTTATGTAAGGGTAAATGGTTGGCTTACCGGACTTACTGAAGAGGATTTGGATGCCGTTGTTCAAGAGGGGCTCGATGGTGTATGCTTACCGAAGTGTGAAGGTGCTGAGCAAGTAAAGAGGTTGGAGAAGAAGCTCGAAGAGTTAGAGAAGCAAAGAGGTATCAAAAAGCCCATAGCGATACAACTTCTTATTGAAACGGCCAAAGGTTTAGAATTCGTATATGAAGCAGCGACCGCGAGCCCGAGGGTCAACTCTATCGCATATGGTGCTGTGGATTATACAAGAGATATGCGTGTGAAGATGACGAAAGAGGCTTTGGAGAGCCTCTATCCGAGGATGAGGATAGGCCAAGCTGCGAGGGCCGCTGGTATAATAGCGATCGATTATCCGTATCCGGATATTGGAGACCTTGAAGGTTTTAGAAAGGATTGTGAGATTGGTAAGCAGTTTGGAATGGAAGGTAGAATGTTGATACACCCGAGCCAGGTTGAAATCGCGAATCAGGTTTATAGACCATCGGATGAGGATATTCGATACGCAAAGGAAGCCTGCATGGTATTTGAGAAGGCTATGCAAGAAGGTAGAGCAGCTATAGAGTTTCGTGGTAAAATGGTCGATATAGCCACATATGATGGATTAAAAGCGATACTTGAGATGGCAAAAGCGATAGAAGAGAAAGAGCGAATTAGAAAAGAAAGGTCTAAAACCACCCTATAAGTTTTTATGAGCGATAAATCAAATTTTAATTGGGTTCAAAATACCCATACTAATATCAACAAGAGGTAGCAGATCAGGGAAGAAATGATCGTGAATGGTACAGTGTAACTAAAGAATTCTCTTAACGATGCTTTTCGTCCAGTATTCTTTTCATAAACCCTCATAGCCACGTAGAGTGCGGGAGCGCCAGCCATAGTCAAATTACTACCGAGCGTACCAGACCATACCAAAGCCCACCAGTAGGGCCAAGGATCTATACCGAATTTTGCCAAATCTTTGATAATATAAAGAAATGTAAGAATGTAGGCATCATGCTCGACTACACCAACGATGGGGGTTGTTACCCAATAAAGTATACTTACACCTAAAAAGGTAGATGTAAAGTACTGCTTAAGGGCTTCTGCCAACATTTCTAATATTCCTACGTGCTCCAATCCCCCTACGAGTGAGAAGAGAGAGGCGTAGAAGAATATCGCTTTCCAATCCAATGAAGATAGTACATCGTCAAAATTGGGACAATCTACGAGATTTCTTTCCTTCAAAAATTCCAATACCAAAATCAAGGTTACGGCACCAGCTATCGCGATAAACCCAAGCTTTACACCAAGAAACTCTCTTAACGACATCGCTACTATCGTACCTATGAATATAGAGATGTTGATGATCGCGAACCTCTTATCCCTAATGTAAGAATCTCCTAAAGATTCGATACTTATCTTTGTAAAAGCCTTCTTGAATTTTGATGTATAGAAGAAGAGGATCGTAGGAATAAAGGTAAGGGTGAGGATCGGGAATGAACTAGGTTTATTTTGAAACCAGACGAATCCTAAAAATTCGATGCCCGTTACTGAATGTAGCATTTGTGGGGGTAGATCTCCAAGTAGTAACGCGGTACCCATGAAGTTTGCGCATAGCCCTACGAATATAATACAGGGGAATGGGTCTAAATTGAGTTTATTGGTGATGTGAAAGATCATAGGTGCGAACATCAATATTACTACTACATTATCTACAAACATAGATACGAATCCTGAAATTATGCCCAATAAGGTTACGAAGATCGCTAAATCTCTCTTCGAAATTTTAAAAGCCTTTATTGCTAGATACTCTGGAATACCGGTCTTGGCGAAGTAACCTGCAATTATCCATATACCTATAAGAATCGCGATGACATTCCAATCTACGAACTGAAAGGCATGTACTTCATCCATAACACCGGTAACGACCATAAGGATTACTCCGATAAGTGCAACGATGGTACGATCGACCTTACCCCATATTACAAAGCTTATCGTTATTATGAAGATTAATAATGCTATTAGTTGTATAGATTCTAACATTTTAAGAGATTCCAACCAGCTCTATTTTTTATATTTTTCGCACATTTGAGTGATATAAATCAATACTCTTTTGCCCTTAATTCTCTATAACATTAGATGATTCGAAGCTTTTAGAACGATATCGATTTCAAAACTTTAATTGAGTTATGGATCTTTAGCTTCAAGATAGTGTATTGCATCGATGGCAGCTTTACAACCTGAGGCAGCGGCGGTTATAGCTTGCCTATATTTATAATCGTATGCATCGCCAGCTACAAATACACCTTCTACGCTGGTAGAAGTTCCATAAGTTCCCTCCTTAACGACTACATAACCTTCGTTATTTAATTCGATCTGACCCTTAAATAATTCTGTATTCGGTTTATGACCTATCGCTATGAATACCCCATCACACTTTAATTCAGATAACTCACCCGTCTTCACATTCTTTAATCTTACACCCACGACCCTATCTTTACCCAAAATCTCTACCACTTCACTATTCCATCTAAACTTAATCTTCTCATTACTGAATGCTCTATCTTGTAGGATCTTTGAAGCCCTCAAAGTATCTCTTCTATGGACGATGGTAACGCTCTTTACGAATTTTGTTAAGAATAGGGCCTCCTCTAAAGCGGTATCACCACCACCCACTACAACAACATCCTTACCAGCGAAGAAGAAACCATCACAAGTCGCACATGAAGAAACACCCCTCCCTCTTAACCTCTGCTCAGATTCTAAGCCTAACCATTTGGCCGAAGCACCTGTGGCGATTATTACTGCATCACCTTCGTACACATCTTCACCGACCCAGACTTTGAAGGGGCGTTTAGAAAAGTCGACCTTGGTAGCATCACCATCCACAAACTTTGCACCGAACCTCTCCGCCTGCCTCCTCATCCTCTCTATCAACTCGGGCCCTAAAATCCCTGTTTCGAAGCCAGGGTAGTTCTCCACCTCTGTAGTGAGCACCAGCTGCCCACCGGGTGTGCTACCACTGATTACTAAAGGTTCCAGACCTCCCCGTGCAACGTAGATGGCAGCGGTTAAGCCAGCGGGGCCAGAGCCTATGATGATGACCCTCTTCAATACACTCAAATCATAATCTACTTGACTAGCTTATAAATTTAAAAAGAATAATCGCCACCACAAAGCCACTTGTTGAAAGTTAAAGTTAATAATCAATCCCCTTTTCTCCTTTTATCCCCCTCTGGTAAGGATGCTTGATCATCCTCATTTCAGTAACTAGATCTGCCACTTCCAAGATAGAGGGGTGGGCATAATTTCCAGTCAAAACGAGGGTTATAGAGGGTGGCTTCGAACGGATTAGATCTAAGATATCCTCCACACTGATCAGTTGAAGGTTTTGAGCGTAGTTGATTTCGTCCAGGATTACAACATCATACTTACCTGAGATGAGTTTCTCTTTCGAAAACTCTAAAGCTTCTTTCGCAGCGACTTTATGTTTTTCGAACTCTACTTTATCATCTTTCCTTACATAACCCCTGCCCATCGTTACTATCTCGAAATTGGGGCTTAACCTCTTCGCACTCTTTAACTCTCCATAATTCCACCTTCCCTTTATAAATTGAATCATTAAAACCTTTAGGTCATGACCGATTGCGCGAAGTGCTAAACCCAGAGCAGCCGTGGTCTTCCCTTTACCATCGCCTGTATACACGATGACGAAACCCCTTCTCCCCTTACACGCCTTAGAATTCCTCATCAAATATCATCCTAGGATCAATAGATGGCATTAATATTTAATAACACTTAAAAACTATCTAAATCTATAGTCATAGTGAGCCTCGGTAGCTCAGCCTGGTAGAGGCTTCAGTCACAGAAAGCGTTGCCTTGGTAAAATTGACAAAGAGGCAGAGGTCGCGGGTTCGAAGCCCGCCCGAGGCTCTAACATTTAATCGAGATCAACGATCTCCTTCTTAAAGTTTGGTATGATGTAGATATACATGATGCCGATAAAAGGTTCGGTTAAATACACCATTAGAAAAGAGGCCACAAAAGATTGTTCACGATAAGACATCTTAGTACCAAAGATGGTTCTTTTACCCAAAAGATCTGGCATATTAGCTTATCTAGATTCGATCTATGGTATTTGGATTACCTTTAAAATCTCTGCCTTGGTAGAATATTTCTAGGCAATAATCTGACTTATGGGAGATGGTTTGATTAAAGGCCAATCTTCAACAATATCGGATAGAATGAAGGAAAGGGTGTTTTTGTGCAAGTGTAAAGTGTGAAAAAGATCTTCAAATAGAGAGTTTTGATCTTGTTAAGTGTATTAACGCAAGGTTTAATCATTTTAATTGTAATTCTAATAAGGAATTTATTGTAAACTTTATAAGTAGATGTAATGATCTTTAGCTTATGAGAGCATTAGGTATAGATCCTGGCACGAGTACTTTCGATTTTTGTTGTTTGGATGATGAAAGGAGAGTCGCTATTTACGAAGTTTCTGTACCAACTCACGTTGCAGCCAAGTCGCCAGATAGCCTCGTCAAAGTTACTAAAGAGGCGAATGCTGATGTAATCGTCGGCCCCTCTGCCATGGGTTTGCCTGTAACACATATATCTGAAATGACCGATCTAAAACTTGCCGAAGCGACTTTAGGTAAGAATACGGAAGTCGATATCGCTATTAGAAGGTTCATAAAGATGCTTAAAGATCTTAATTTAAACGTTTACTTTATCCCGAGCGTCATTCAACTCCCTACCGTACCAGCATATCGTAAATTTAACAAAGTGGACATGGGTACGGCGGATAAGACATGTATCGCCGCTCTTGCACTCTGGGACCATATGAATAGACATAATAGAGATTATCGGGACGCAAACTTCATAGTAGTAGAATTGGGCTTTGGATTTAATGCTGCCATGGCTGTTGAGCAGGGCAAGATAATCGATGGTATCGGTGGTACATCCTTCCCAAGCCCGGGATACCTTACCATAGGTGCTATGGACTTGGAATTGATTCATACGTTGGGGAGTTTTACTGAGGAAGAGCTCGCATGTGGAGGTATAGCTTATATTACAAAAGATCTAAAGCAGCCGGAAGAATTCGCCGAAAGATTAAGTGAAGATAACTTTGCTAGCGCATGGAATAGCTTCGTCGAAGGCGTTACAAAGGTCGTTGCAGCAGAACTTACAGTTTTTAAGGGCGAACCAAAAGAAATTCTCCTCTCAGGACGCCTTACTAGAATTCCAAAATTGTATGAGAGTTTGGTCAAAAAGTTAGAGAGGTTTAACCTCCCAGTTAGGAGAGTTAAAGGTTATTCAACAAAGAGTAAGGAAGCAGCCCAAGGTGCTGCCCTTATTGCCAGTGGTCTGGCCAATGGCACATATAAAGAAATGGTCGATGTACTTGAGTTAAGAGGTGCAAAGGGCACCGTGTTAGACTATATACGTTGGCCCAACTTTGATGCAAGTGAAGTAATAAAAAGAAAGTTAAAGGCGATGAAGATGTGATATAAAGAACTTTATAGATTCGTCATCATCAATAACGAATCTATAAGAAGCTCGCCAAAAACTTGTGTAGAGAAGTGCAAATATCCTTTCATTTAAAATCATTTAATTCTCCACTTGTTAGGGACGGTTATACCTTTATTAAGGTTATAAAGGTGATGCGTTTCTATCATTTCAAACCTTGAAGTAAGAGGTTAAGAGAATATATTCAGCAGTATAGAGTAATAAGTGGCAGAGTGGCAGAGGTTAAGTAGCATAAGTTATGGATGTTAATGTTAAGATGATATTGCGAGTACCTTCATCAGTGATAAAGAATGAATGTATTTCTCTTTGACGAAGTAAAGGTGAGGGTCTTCACAAAAATCATTCTGATGATTTGCATATAGGTGTGGCTCATATCAAGAATTACATTTATATATAATGAACATTAAGTTCATCGTAATGAAGCTTAAAGATAAAGTTGCAATAATTACTGGTGCCGGGAGAGGTATAGGTAGAGAGATAGCATTATTATTCGCGAAAGAGGGGGCGAACGTAGTTATTAATGCAGCACATCTTGAAAGTGCACAAAGGGTAGCGAATGAAGTCTCTTTAATCGGTAGTAGAGCATTGGCTATACAAGGGGATGTATCTGTAAATAGCGAT
>JANXEG010000021.1:10045-20852 GCA_025058425.1 Nitrososphaerales archaeon | reverse complement strand
GATACTTAGCTGAGGCTCTTAATTTCATTCACCATAAAGTAATTGGTTCGCCAAATTACACCCTGAGGGGAATGGACTCTACATCTTTAAATAACGATTCCGAATTCTGATGGCTCTTGGGCTTTATCTCATAGGATGATCGGTATGAGGATTCTCTCCGAGAATGAATTCTTAACCTGATTTAAGTGGCGAGTAACAAAATATATAAGCGGATTCATTCCCTTCATATTTATCGAAAGGTTACGAATTGGTATGAGTGAGCAAGGACAGTATCAAAAAAGGTTCCTTAAATTGATTCCCCGTGAAGAGGCTCTGCGCAGAGTACTCAACGCATTGGAGTTGAAACCGATAGGTTATGAAAGTATAGCGGTAGAGGAATCCTTGGGGCGCATACTGGCGGAGGATATAATATCTGATAGAGATATCCCTCCATATAATCAGGCTTCGATGGATGGTTATGCCGTCAGATCGAGCGATGTAGCTGAAGCCTCTTTTGAGAAGCCAAGTAGATTGAAAGTTCTTACGAAGCTCTTTCCGTCGAGCTTTCACATGGCAGGGGTTTTAAATGAAGGAGAAGCGATGTATGTCGCTAGTGGTGCACCTCTTCCCTTAGGAGCAGATGCAGTAGTCAGGGTAGAGAATGCGAAGGTTATCGATGAATGGATCGAAGTTTATGAACCGATCGAGCCATGGAGGAATGTAACTCGCATCGGGCAAGATGTAAGGAAGGGTGAGGTGGTTTTGAAGAAGGGTCATGTACTCACGCCACGAGATATAGGTGTTCTTACTATGTTGGGGGTTAAGAAGGTTCTTGTGGTGAGAAAGTTAAAGGTGGCGATCATCTCAGTGGGAGATGAGTTGACCGAATCGTGGCAGGGAGATCCCGGTAAGGTCGTGATCAGTAATACATACATGGTTTCTCAAATGATATCTGATTTCGGTGCAATCCCGATTGTGATGGGGGTCGTGCCTGACAACCCTGAAGAAATCGCCAAAAAGATAATTGAAGCCTTGAAGGGAGCAGATATTGTGCTAACGATAGGTGGATGCTCGATCGGTCTTAACGATTTCGTTCCAGATGCTATAAACTCCATAGGAAAGCCCGGTATAGTGTTCCATGGAATCACCACCGCACCCGGCAGGGTATCTGGCGTGGGTGTAATTTCGAACAAGCCTGTGGTTATGGTACCCGGATACGCAGTATCTGCCTTGGCATGCTTCTACTTCTTCGTGATACCATTATTAAATGGTCTGAGTGGGCTCGATCCGTACGGCAGCCCTCCAGTTTTAGAGGCTCGGCTTTTAGATGATGTGATCGCCAAGCCGGGACTGGACCTCTTCCTTCTGTTAAGGATCAGCTTTAATAAAGGGTACGAGGCTGAGCCCATCTATGGCCCTTCAAGTTCCGCGAACGATCTGGCCAGAGCTAATGGTTATACGATCGTTCGAGCCGGAAGTAAACTGATGAAAGGAGAGACGATCAGAGCGTATCTGTTCAGTTTTAGTGAATTGAGAAACTTGAACTTTAGGTTGTAAATTTGGTAAGAGTAATAGCCGTCGTTGGGAGGAGTGGTTCGGGCAAGACTACAACCATTGAATTTCTTATCTCAAATTTAACCGCTGAAGGGTTCAAGATCGGCTCGATCAAGCACATTCACCTCCCCGGTTTCACCATCGATAAGAAGGGAAAGGATACTTGGAGGCATGCACGTGCTGGGGCGAGGATCGTAGCCGCACTCTCGCCGAGTGAAGTGGTGATTATAAAGAAGTTAAGTGAGTCAAAGTACGGCTTAGAGGATTTAATTCGCCTATTTGAGAGTGAAGGGCTCGATGTAATAATTCTGGAAGGTTTTCACTCACTCATAGCGAATAGAGGAGATGTCGATAAAATCATCGTAGCCGAAACAGAGAAGGATCTCAATGCGATTCTCGAAGGTACCGTCCCACCGATCCTTGCAGTTACGGGCCGTGTATCGAAGAAGAAGAGAGAATTGTCCAATCTAGGATTTCCGATTCTCGATCTTTACAAAGAAGGAGATAGATTGTACAGCATCGTTAAAGAGAGGTTGTTAAAACATGAGGTAAGGTAATTTGAGCCCTCACCCTTTGAATGATTGTATATAAATAAATGTTCGACACCCTTCGCCAGAATCGTCAAGAATAACACTCCCATTCTGTTTCGGTCTATTTACCCTAGCCATCTTTTTTCATATTACATATGAAAATGGTAATTTCTTTTGAAAAGAGTTTCAATTTAGCGAATTTTGAAAATTTGAAGATATAGATGGAGAAGATTTTTAAAGAAAAAAGAAGATTAGTATTATTGTTGTGCATATTGGATGCTTATACGGAGAGTTGAGTTAAAAGATCTTCAAACATTCGTTAAACTTTACGAGCTATCGTATAGAGGACTTGAGGAATATGCGTACATCAAAGATAAGGATATAAGGGATTATTTTAAATGGCTCTTCAAAAGAGATTCGGAAGGATTCCTCACGATAGAATTGGATGGTCCGATAGCCTTCATAGCATGTGATACCAATTGGTTCAGCCCCCTTGAATACGAGGTTTTGGGCGAAATTCATGAGATATTCGTTCATCCAGACTATAGAAGAATATGCATCGGGAGTACTCTACTCGATAAGGCAATAAAGTATGCAAGAGATAAAGGGAGGAGGATCGTAGGTCTATGGGTTGGTGTAAAGAATCTCGTTGCGAAGGAGTTTTATAAAAAGAAGGGATTTATTGAAAAAGAATCGATCGGGAAATGGACAAGAATGATCAAGATATTGAATACTTAAACATCAATTCTTCGATTTTGATTCTATCTATAAAAAAGAGGAGGAGAAGATCAATTTTTGAAGGAAATTATTCTAAAATCTGGATCGATTTTATAAAATTTAGAATTTTTAGAGCTATGGTTCTGGCCACTCCTTCTCTGCTTCTTCTATGTCTTTGTACACATCGATAGACTTCCAGAAGCAATTAGGGTATTTTACAGCTTTCAACTTCCCTTCCGCTGCCAACTTCGGAAAGGCCGTGAACTCTATACCACCTCCTTTCTCCAAATAATCAAAGATACTGGGCGTTAAGCAGTATACACCCGCATTGATCCAATATTCATGTAATACTGGCTTCTCTCTAAATCTATGCACATGCCCTTCATCGTCTACATCCACTATACCATACGGGGACCTTAACGGTACTAGGGCGATCACGCCCACACATCCAGATAGATTCTTTAAAAGCTCCATCGGGTTAAGATTCGTTATTACATCACCATTGAGTGCGAAGAAGTAATCCTCCTTCTTTAAGAAGGGCTCAGCATTCAGAATCGCTCCACCAGTACCTAGAGGTTCATCCTCTACTACGTAGCCCACTTTAATATCGAATCTACTCCCATTACCTAAAAATTCGATGATCTTCTCTTTTAAGAAGCCGAGGCATAGTATAACTTCATTTATCCCATAGCTCTTCAACCATCTTAACTGTGTCTCAAGAATCGGCCTACCCTTCACTTCGATCAATGACTTTGGCCTATCATTCGTCAGAGGTCTTAATCTCTTTCCAAACCCACCTGCTAAAATTACAGCTTTCATGACACCATAAAAGAGAGAAGAAAGGATTAATAAATTTAAAAAACAAATGAGATGGGTTGAACTGATGAGTGAACTGAGATCTCTACAACCCTACATCAATGCCTTATAGTTACACAGACTCTATAGCATCCTTCAACTTGATCTGAACTGGGCCTAACTTCCCTCCAAAATTCACTGCAGAGATCCTTACTACACCGGGCACACTTACTGCAGCCTTTATCCCTTTACCAGTAGCTTTCTTTACCAGATCCGGGTTCAACCCATTGAATACCAGTTCGTAGATCGAGTTCACATTCTCTGGAACCTTTGAATCGGCGATGGCACCCCTTAATCTGGGGCAGAATGGATGGTTCGTAGATGCAGGTAGCTTATACTTCATCGATCCCACCTTAGAACCAGATCTGCAGATCCCGCCAGGGAATGTGAGTACTACACCGGGTACCGTATGTATGGCATCGACAGCCTTGGTCGCGGCTTCTAGCGCTGCCTTTTGATCCTTAGCCATAATTATGATATTACCACCAGCAACCGCCCTTCTCACACCGAATCGATCCTCGATGATAAATTCACCCTCCATCACCGGTATCCTCCAAACCTTCCTACCACCTATTTCATCCTTAACTTGGAAGCCATCACCGAACATACTCACAGCCCTACCAACTTTGATTCTCTTCTTAGCATCGGGTAAACCATCGAACGCTGCCGTAGTTGGGCATGTGAGTATACATTGGCCTATACGAAAGATCATCTGGCTCTTTAGTTCTACACCACCACGGTGGTAGATTTGAATCATCCTACCGGGTCTATTGTCTGGGGTCTGATCCGGTTTTATGGGCACACCCTCCACACCAGCTTCAGCGGGTGACATGATGATGGATGAGCCGAAGCCCGTAGCCCATCGGGCTGCGATCATCGCCCATTCGTCACTTTCAGCAGTGATCAAAACTCTACCTACGAGCATCGGGAAGGCTTCAGCGAATGTATCCTCAACCTCCACCCCATTAACAAAGAATGAACTCATACCAAATCTTGATACATAGCCAATATAAAGGTTTTAACTCATTATAGACATTATAGTATATGGTTAGAATTATCAAAAACAAGATTAAAGTTAATCATTTTGCTTGTAATTGTGGCTAAACTTCAGATTAAAAGCCTTCTCTATGATCATCTTTAGTATCTTTAAAAGGGTATAATTCATAAGTGAATCGATCATCCGAAATCATCTTAATTACAAGCTTTGCCTTCATACCTATCTTAACCTCTTCTGGCCTCATACCCGTTAACCGTGCGAGGATCCTGATGCCTTCCTTCAACCTCCCGATAGCTATGATGTAGGGCGGATCTCTCTGAAAGGTTAAAGGCTTTGTAGTGACGTATGTAAAGGTTTCGATCGTAGCCTCGTTACTAAGCTCTATCCATTCCATTTCAGAATTTAAACAATTCGAACAATCTGCAACGGGTGGGAAATGAACCGTACCACACCTTTTACACTTCGTCGTTACGAGCTTACCTTGCTTCAACCCCTCCAAAAAACTTATGAGCCTTTTTACGGGAATTTCATAAACGATCTTTAACTCTCTAGATCTTATAGTGGGCTCCGTACTTTCGATCATCCGATCTACCTCCTCAGTATCGTAACATAGCAGTATTGTCCAGTACCACCTACGTTGTGAGCTAGAGCTACATAGTTCTTCATCGGTACCTGCCTCCCCTCCTTCGTAACTTCTTCTCTAAGTTGTCGTGTGAGTTCATATATCATGGAGCAGCCCGTAGCACCTATCGGATGGCCTTTAGCCTTTAAGCCACCATCCACATTTACAGGGATCTTCCCCCCTATTTCGGTCTGGCCCTCACGAATGAGCCTCCTACCTTCACCCTTCTTACAGAATCCTAAATCTTCATAGGCCATAATTTCAGCGATGGTAAAGCAATCGTGGACTTCAGCAACATCGATCTGCTCAGGGCTCACCTTCGCCATCCTATAGGCTCTTTGTGATGCGATGACCGTAGATTCTAAGCCTACGTAACTGGATCGCTTATTGATACTTGCCTTTTCAGAAGCGAAGCCTATAGCTGCGATCCATATGGGTGTATCGATGCCCAACTCTCTAACCTTATCCTCAGATGCTAAGATGATCGATGTGGCACCATCGGATATGGGGCAACAGTCAAGGAGTTTCAAAGGTGATGCTATTATAGGTGAGTTTAAGACTTCTTCTACCGTAACTCTTTTTTGAATGTGAGCGAGGGGGTTCATCGAGCCATACTTATGATTTTTAACAGCTACAAGGGCCAGATCCTCCTCATCCGTACCATACTTTGACATGTGGGCCCGTGCATAGAGAGCGTAGTAAGCGGGAAAGGTCATTCCGAAGTTATGGAACTCCCAAAGGTAATGGCCGGCACGCCCTATCAATTCTATTGTGAATGGTGTATCCACCTGCCACATCTTCTCAAAACCGATGGTAATAGCGACATCTACCTGTTTAGAGGCTATGGCCCAATACGCCGTTGCAAGTGCACTACCCCCACTGGCACACGCTGCTTCACATCGAAGAATACCTATACCACTCAATCCGCAGTACTCTGCAACGAGCGCTGCTGGAGTAACCTCCTCGTACCAGAGAGCAGCACCGGCCGAACCGAGCGTAAGAAGCTCTATCTCCTTCGGGCTTATACTTGCATCATCTATGGAGTGTTTGAATGCTTCAAAGATCAATTCAAGGATATTGACATCATTCCTTACACCAAACTTTGAAGAGCCTACACCGATTACCGCAACCTTCCTCAAAAGGACCACTTAGGATAATGTTACCAACAAAAGTATAAAATCAAAACCTCTTGATGAGATACTTAAGTATCGTTAACCGTTGAATTTCACTCGTCCCTTCATATATCTCGGTTACTTTCGCATCCCGATGATACCTTTCAACCCTGTACTCGCTAAAGTAACCCTTCCCCCCTAAGGTTTGAATAGCGAAATCTGTAGCTTCGACAGCCACACGACTTGCATACAGCTTTGCCATAGCTGATAACATGGGATCCATCCTATTCATATCGATGAGTTTCGCGGCCTTGTAAGTCAAGAGCCTCGCAGCCTCTACCTTTGTGGCGATCTCTGCGAGAGGGAAGCCTATAGCCTGATGGTGTAATAGTGGTTGCCCCTCAATATGCTTACCTTTAGCGTATTTGAAGGCGATTTCCCACGCACCTTGGGCCATTCCAGTAGCCTGTGCTGCAACGAATACCCTATACTTATCGAGGAAGCTCAATGCGTTGTAGAAACCCCTATTTAACTCACCAACGAGGTTCCAATCTGTAACTCTAACGTCCTTTAGTGTTACCTCACCAGTCACACAGCACCTAATACCCATCTTACCACTTTGATTTTTGACGAATAAACCCGGAGTACCCTTCTCAACAACGAATAGTGTTTCACCTTTGTAAGGAGGATTTGCATCGATATCGGTCTGGGCCAGTACTACGATAAAGTTAGCGAGTGGAGCATTCAAGATGAAGGATTTGGTACCATTTAATCGCCATTCTTTACCAAACCTCAAAGCTGTAGTCTTTATGTGGGTTATATCACTCCCAGTATCGGGTTCTGTGAATGCCGCTGATGATAGATATTCGCCTCTACAGATAGGGGGCAAGTACCTCTCTTTCTGCTCTTCGGTTCCATAGGTTAGGATCAGATCACTCCCATAATTTCCAGTGGATACCGCCACACCGAGCGTTGAATCGGCTTTGCACATCTCTTCAACGACCAAGCAGGATTCGAAGAAACCTAGACCACGCCCACCATACTCTTTTGGTACTGAGATGCATGTTAAACCGAGTTTAGCGGCCCTTCTATAGATTTCAATGGGATACTCCTCCTTTCTTTCGAATTCGATGGCGACTTCTGGCCTAAACTCCTTCTCACAAAACTCCTTAACTTCATCCTTGATTTGAAGTTGCTCTTGTGAAAGCTCAAAATCCAAATCGATTATTCACTTAATTGTCATAGGGCTAGGAATTTTATAAACTAAATCGAATCGATATCTCTATCCTCTTCATCCTCTCATCGATGAATCGATCGTAAAAACCTCTTGATCTAAATCCTTCCATCTGAGAGGTGAAAGATAAGAAGCAATAGCATCGATGATCTCTTGCTATGCTGATATTTCCTTTATCTTATTTTGCAGATTTATAACCACATAGCATTAATTGAAATCGACTCGATTTGCTTATGAAAACCTCCTTACAACATCGATGAGCTCTTTTACCAAATCTTTATCTAATCTAACTCTTCCATTGTTAACGATCTTACACACAGATCTTCTCACCCCGATTATATCGGCACCTACTTCATACACCTTCGCCACATCTCCGATACCTAGATGCCCAGCCAGAGCCACCGTTAGACCATACTCATGCGCTTCTCTAACGAATCTTTTGAGTCGATCGGTAGTAAAGTAATGAAAGAGTCCGTTCTCATTCTTCTCTTTTACATCGATCAGGATCCCCGCACCATCGGCATTCGCAACGTACTGAGGCAACTCTAATGGATTAACGCAGCCATACTTGAAATAGTCCGCATAGCCAGCAGCGATCACCTTACTCTTATAACCTTTAAGAGATTTAGAGATGGTCTTGATCATTCTCGATGCTTCCTTTGGATTCTTTGGACCGAATAATCCCACCTTCACGTAATCTACACCACAAGAAGCAGCACCAAGGGCGGCCAAAGAAGCCGTTCCGGGAAGGTATGGTAAATCACCTATGGTAGCGCTAACTTCAGCCCTCCCTCCCACATACCTTTGAATTTCAGATAGGACCCAAGGGAAGTTTGCACCCAAAGCACCCTCCGAAGGGTTCTTCACATCGATGATATCAACATCAGCATTTAATGCATCCATCGCCTCTTTTAAATTCACAACACTTACCAAGACCTTCAATTAAAACCCTTCAAATTAGAATCCTAAATAAGTTAATTAAGGTATCGATGAGGATTGAGAAATCGATAAACCATCAATGATTGTTAGATGATATACATTCGTTTCGATCGGATGTGGTAAAATTTAATTATTATGAAAACATAATAGGTTCGTGGTCAAAAGGCGACAGAGTACACTCGTACGCTTTTTACGAAAGGTTGCAAAGACAAAACTGGTAAGCCAGACGATTTCTGAATTAGAAAGGTTTGCGGCTACGCTCAATATCGATGAACGAGAAATTATCATGCTATATTTAGAATCGAAGAATACGAAGCATAAAGATCGGTTTGCAAGCACACCTTATCAAAATAGAGTCTTACTCCTCCCCCAATGCCTACGCTCAAAAGAATGTAAGGCAGAACTTGACCAGTATGGTTATGAATGTAAAGGGTGTGGAGGTTGCGGTATAAAGGATATAAAGGGAGAGGCTGAAAGGATCGGCTACCGTGTATTTATCTTGCCCGGTGGCACCATGGTAGAGAACATATTTAAACGGTTCAAACCTCACGCATGTCTCGGTGTAGCCTGCTTAAAGGAGCTCGTGATGGGCATCTGTCTTTCAGAGAGGTTTAATATAATCCCGTTTGTGGTACCTCTTCTGCACGATGGCTGCGTAAATACCAATGTCGATTGGTTTGAGGTAAAGAAGGCATTATACCTTAATTCGACAGGATTGTCTAAATAAATTCCGCAACAGCTTTTTACCACCTAGTAACATTAGTGTGGTAGATTTGGAGATAAAGAAAGATTTTATAACTCCAAGAGACAAATATCGATCCTCTACGATTATAGAGGAAGTGATCTTAGAGAATTTTATGAGTTATGAATACGCACGGATACGTTTAAAGCCCGGATTGAATATAATCTGTGGGCCGAATGGATCTGGTAAATCTTCGATCCTCTTAGGAATAGCGGTCGCCTTAGGACAAGCGTACACGGAAAGATCTCGAAGGTTGAGCGATTTGATCAGACATGGTAAGGATGTTGCGAGAGTGAGCCTCATATTCGATAATAGAGCGAGAGATGGTAAGAGGCCCATACCGATCGGAAGATCGGATACATTCATGCTCTCCCGATACCTAAAGTCTGATGGCTCTTATTGGTACGAAGCAGATTACCGTGAAGTCAGTAAGAATGATGTGAGGAGGTTGCTCGAAAGATTCGGTATTCACCCTGATAATCTATTGATCATCATGCACCAAGGGATGATCGAAGAGTTCGCGACGATGTCCCCTCAGGAGAAGTTAAAGATGGTCGAAGAGTCCGTAGGTTTTCGTGAGTATCGTGAAAGGATAAGTGATGCAGAGGCGAAGTTATCTGGATTGATAAGTGAAGAGAGATCCTTGATACAGATTCTCGATACTGCGAGCCAGACTTTGGATTACTGGAAGAGTGTATACGATAAGTATCTACTGAAGAAGGGTCTGAAGGAGAGGAAGGAGTACCTTGAGAGAGAGTACGTGTGGGCCCAGGCGTTAAAGTATGAACGTACGCTTGAGTCTTTAAAATCGAAACTCACCACCCATGAGAGGATCCTTGAGGATTTAAAGAATCAGATAGAAAGGGTCGGGGAGAGTGTGCAGAAAATCCGGCAGAATCTATCGAACCTTCAGACTCAATTGAGAAAACTTTACTTCTCACTATTAAGGTTGGAGAAGGAGAAGGCTGTTGGAGAGACGTGGATCAAAGTTTCAAGTGAATTACAAGGCCGAATAGTGAATCTTGAAGAATCTCTACAGAAGATCCTAATCCAAATACCGATCGAATCGGGCAAAGATCTTCAAAACTTGATTCCACATTTCACGTATATAGTGAGTTTAATGAACGATAAGATGGAGGAATTTAGAAGAAAGTCATCAGAATTGAATAAAGAGATTTTAGAGCATCAAGCAGAGCTGAACGATCTAGACAAGAAGATAGAGTCTGAGATCGAGAAGTATGTATCCAACCGTGTAGAGGAAGCCATATTAAACTTTAAGAAGAAGACGGTGGAGCATGAGATTGCAGGGATCAAAAGGTCGATAAGTGATGTAGAGTCGAGCCTAGCCCAATTATCAACTCAATTGGAAAGGGCAGCACCTCGCATCGAAACCGAGAGGACAGTTACAGAGATTGCTGAAGAGATCAAGTTGGTAAATGCACATCTAGAGAGTCTGGGCGATGTACCAGAGGATGCTGTGGAGATTTATGAGAGTTATTCGAAGAATTATGAAGAATTGAAGTCGA
>JANXEG010000021.1:8736-9945 GCA_025058425.1 Nitrososphaerales archaeon | reverse complement strand
GAGTCTGGGCGATGTACCAGAGGATGCTGTGGAGATTTATGAGAGTTATTCGAAGAATTATGAAGAATTGAAGTCGAGGCTTCAATTGGTAAATGAGAATAAACAGAGGGTCTTGAAGGAGTTGGAGGAGAGGAGGAGGGTGTGGAGAGATGCCATTAGAAGGTTGTTAGACGAAGTCAATCCTCGTTATCGAGCGATCTTGTCGAAGATCAATGCTACAGGCTATGTTAGATTGATCGGTGAGGATGATGTAGAGAGTGCCGGATTAGAATTGCTGGTCGGATTCCGAGGCGCTCCGATGATGGTTCTCGATGCCTATACACAGAGTGGAGGGGAGAGGAGTGTATCGATAATGGCTTTCCTACTATCTTTACAACAATTGGTACTTTCACCATTTAGAGCAGTGGATGAATTTGATGTACATATGGATCCGAAGAATCGGGAGGTTATGTTTCAGATGATTTTATCACACATAAAGGAGTTAGGGCAGATTCAATACATCTTGATCACCCCGAGCCAATTGACATTCATCGATGAAAATGTAAATATCATCATCGTCCAGAATGAGCATGGTAAGTCTGAGGTTAAGGAGGTTATAACGAAAAGGTAAAAAGGTAAATCTGAAAATGTTTTTGAAAATAAAATTAAAAGGTGTTTTCAAAATGGAGGAACGATGTTGAGCAAAGATACCAAGGCCTCTAAAAGGGATAGGCAAGAGTGGATCTCTTTACTATTGAGGATCATCGATCTATGTAAAGCGATAGAGAGGAAGGGCGATCCATTCGAGCTAGATGTTAAGAGATCGTTAGAATTGCTTAGAAGGTACTTACCACATTGGAAGCTCTTGGATGAGCTTCTGCTCGATGTTGAAGCTTTGAACCAACTCTCATCGATTGTGAAGTTGCAAGGCGAGTGGGTCAAGTATCGAGCATCATCACTTTATATCGATCCTTTGATGATCGAATTGAAGATCAGGGCAGCATCTATTGAAAGGCTAGTTGAGATCTTCATAAATTCATGGCACCCCATAGTGAGTATTCGGCAGATATTCCCTTCTCGATTGAAGAAGGCCATCGATTATTGGAACCAACTCCTTCCACTGAAAGAGAGATTTAAGAAGGAAGAGGTTAATGAGGTAAGCCCTGGTTCATTATCCTTATCCGAATTGATCGCTCTGAAGATTATGAGTAAGGAAGAGTTTGCTGAGAA
>JANXEG010000021.1:5313-8638 GCA_025058425.1 Nitrososphaerales archaeon | reverse complement strand
TAGTATAGATTATTGGGAATTTATCACAAAAGAGAGTTTTGAAGAGACGGTCATGAGGGCATACTTGATCAGCTTTCTCATATCTGGAGGTTATGTGAAGTTGAAGATCGATCCGATCGAAGAGAGGATGACTTTAATCCCTCGCAAAATTGATGAGAAAAGTGACAAAACCATAACAATGCCTCGATCGATAGCCATATCTCTCGATTACGAACGTTGGAGGAATGTGCTTGAGGTGAGGAAGGGTGTCGGAAGAGGTTGAGATAAGGAGGAGGCTGAAGAGGGCTTATCAGATGTTACTATTTCAAAGGTTCAAATCACCGGGTGTAAAGGGTTGGGAGTTAAAGAAGGCTTTAGGAAAGGATTACGAGAAGATGATACCTATTTTAAGAGAGGATTTAGATAGATTGGGGCTGGATTTGAAGATAATCTCAGAGAAAGGAGAAGAGATCGATGAAACATCTGTAGAGGAGTTGGATAGGGCTAGGTTCTTCGTGATATTTAAGAGCCATCCTACTCAAAGTGAGGTTGAGGCCTCCGAATTTCGAATCGATGATCTAGCATGTTTGGCCGCATCACTAGCGTATATAATCGCCCATAGAGGGAAGTCACCGAGGAAAGAGGTTGAGCAACTCTTAAAGGAGAAGTTCCCTCAGTGGAAGGTGGATTTGAACCTCGATCGATTTATAAGAAGAGGGTATTTGATTCAAGATAAGGATGATATGCTATATATCGGTTGGAGGACGAGGGCTGAAGTCGATCAGAAGACTCTGATAAGTCTGTTACTAGCGACTCCAGTATCAGATGCTCAGGATGTAAAGTAACGCCTCTTCAAAGCCCTCCTTTCAGCATCGATGATGAGCTCGATCAACCGATCATTTATATCATTTTCTCTCTCAAGAATCTTGCTCGCCTCCGAAATACCGATCCCTTTTCCCGCTAGTACGATGGCTGCTGCAAAGCCATACTTCGCGTAGAGCTCGGATGTTTTAAGGACTTTCTTAAAGATCCTCTTGAGCCTCTTCAGCACTTTGCCACTTCGGATCGAGGAGGAGAGGAGCCTTGCCTTCTCCTCACTCTCATCAAGTAAGGCCAACCTCGAAGAAGAGCAGTATGGGCACCTTAATCCTTCACGTAGATCTTTGATCGCTATCGTGTCTACATAATCCCAGCACTCTACACATATGACCGTCCTTCCCTCATTTAACAACCTTGCCTTGGTCGATTCCAGAATGATCCTCTTGAGCCTCTCTGGCCTTATCAGCTCGGTCCTCCTTGCGACCTTCTGTATACCTATCCTCGATATCGGCGAGAATTCTTCGATATCGAGAACCACTATCTCAATATCCCCTCTCTTCATCGATTGAATGAACTGAATGGTACGTGTAATATCGACATCAACTTCCAGCATAGTCTTTACAGCCTCATCGTAGACTATCGAGCCTCGTAAACCCTCTATGATACTCTGTAATCTCACACTACTCAAATCGATACTTTTATCGATCGCACCGAACTTCTTCGCAACGTGAATCAACCTACGTATAAAGATCCCCGTCTTTACCAGAGCATCTATAGCAAGCCTCTGAATATCCTGATCGGCCAGATCTATCAATAAATCCTTCACATCGCTAGGCAAAGTATTCGGTGCTCGAAGGTATATTCGATAGGGGTCTTGATAGACACCCACCGATGAACCCAACTTCTCTGAAAGAAGATGGCCGAGAAGTCTCGCTAAGCAACGATTCACCAAATGACCAAAGCAACAATTTATTACGATGAAACCTTGGCAGGCTTCGATCGTAACCCTTTTATCGTTCGGTACAGGAATTCCTCTCTCCACTTGCTCGATAATCTCATGTAATGCGCGTATTAATGTGCCTTTATCGACTCTATATCGTTGGCAGAGCTCATCGACGATCCTCTCTATAGGTATACCTTCCTTCAACCTCGATTCCACGAAACCTCTGATCGACCCAACTTCTAAAGCCACATCACAAGATACGGGTATCTCCTCACCGACCCAGCTCGGTATAGCACCCGTAGGATCATCATCGGGCTTTACATAGACCTTATCTTGATAAATCTGTAGGATTCTCCATAGCGAGCCACCCTCTACGAACTTCGTTCCTATCTCACCATACTCAGCTATGAACTCTTCATCCAAAACACCTATTGGCATGCCATCCTCTTCTCGCAATACCAAGTACTGCTTCGTATCGGGGATCATCGATAGATTTTGAAAGTAATATTCGTAGAAGCCCCTTATGCGTGGAGGTCTGTTGAATACCTTACGCTCGAACGATACTTGGCAGAGCTTTGGATACCTTGTGTGCATATAATTGAGGACCTTCACCAGATCTTCGTATGTGAGATCTCTATAGGGATAAGATTTGGTATAGAGGTTCAGGGCCTCATCGAAGCTCCACCTACTTTTGTGAAAGAGTAAGCCAACCAATTGATGGGTGAGTGCATCGAAGGGCTTGCTCGGTATATGAACCGGCTCCAAATCCTCTAAATATGCTCTACGTGTGATCACCAGAGCTTCTAATGTATCGTCGGAGTCTTGAGTTATGATCACACCCTTGGCGATACCACCGATCCTATGGCCACTCCTACCGACCCTTTGGATGAGCCTCGTTACTTGGCGGGGAGAATTGTACTGTATTACCATCTCTAAAGGCCCTATATCGATACCCAACTCTAGAGAGCTCGTACAGATGATACCGTAGAGCTTACCATCCTTTAACTTCCTCTCTGCATCTAGCCTAGAGGGTTTCGATAATGAGCCATGGTGCACACCCAAAGGGAATTCTGAATCCCACACACGAAATCTACTCGCGAGGATTTCAGCCTCGCTACGTGTGTTGGTAAAGATCAATACCGAACGGTTCTCTAGAATAAGATCTCTCATAACCCTTAGCCTCGCTGCAACCTCAGGATACGTGTATAACTTTGATGCCAACTCGTAATCGATCTTATCGGCTTCAGGATAGATGATCTGCAGCTGCATCGACCTCGCAACGGGAACCTTTACGATCTCACAAGGTCGATCTGAACCTACAAGGAATTTGGCGACCTCTTCAGGGGTACCTATGGTAGCTGATAAGCCCACGATCTGAAAATCCTTCCCTGTTATAAAACGCAACCTCTCCAATGCTAACGATAATTGGCTACCTCTCTTATCTACAGCCAATTCATGAACCTCATCGACGATCACCCATCTCACAGACTTTAGATGATTTCTCATTACTTTACCTACGAGGATCACCTGAAGGGTTTCTGGTGTAGTAATTAGGATATCTGGCGGTACTAAAGCCTGCTTCCC
>JANXEG010000021.1:0-5213 GCA_025058425.1 Nitrososphaerales archaeon | reverse complement strand
ACTTTACCTACGAGGATCACCTGAAGGGTTTCTGGTGTAGTAATTAGGATATCTGGCGGTACTAAAGCCTGCTTCCCCCTCTCCTTAACCTCGGTATCCCCATGCCGGACCGCTAACCTTAGATCTAAACGTTTGCACCACCACTCCAACCTCTCCAGCAGATCCCGATTTAAGGCCCTCAGAGGGGTAATGTAGAGGACCTTGATCCCTCTAACCTTCTCCTCCATCGTATAAAGCGCATTTAAAATAGGTAAGAAGGCAGCCTCGGTCTTTCCAGTCCCAGTCGGTGCGATGAGTAAAAGATTTTTGCCACTCATGATTAGAGGTATGGCTTTAATCTGAGGCTCCGTGAATGACAAAAAGCCACGATCATAAATCGCCTTACGAATGGGGCTTGCGAATTGAGAAAAGATATCAACAGATGCCTCTACCATATATGCTCACTGAGATCGATCCAACCTTCTCTTTAGTTACATAGTTTGATTCTTTACACAACCTATAAAGCGCAATGGCTAAAGATATCTGCACTATGGTTCTGTTAAACTTTATCAGAGAATAGTAGATAAGCCTTTTTAGTCCGCTTTAACTGATACTTTTACTTTAATTGCACATTAAGTACACATTTGTGATTTACTACAGCGGTTCATCGCACTATCTTTACCTTGTCTATAACAGTATATTTATATTCATTCATCAATAATATATATACATCATGTCGATTGATGTTCATTATATCATTGAGGTTTTTCGTGAGATTTGTAAGCGGACGCTTCAATCTTTACTTGGTGAGGCTTCGGGAGAAGCGGTTTTATTCCTTCTACGTAAGAATTTAGGGCGCGATCCATCAGAAGTCTTCTGGGAAGATCCCGGAGCCGTTTACCGTGAGATGGAGAGGATTTTTGGGATTGGTGCTAAAGTTTTAATTAACTTTTTGGTGACAAAGATTAATGAAAAGTTCGATTTGAATATGAACCCTGAACACTTTTTGGATCTTATGCGCAGTGGTGATCAGCACTCAGTTGAAGAGATACGTTCATTTTTGGCGAAGATAGCTGAATTATATAAGAAGGGGGAAGGTGTGAGTGAGGGCGAGTAGGATCGGGAGGGTTTCGAGCGGGATAGATAGTTTAGATGAAGTCATTAGCGGAGGTTTCCTAAGGGGCAGCTTAATGATAGTGGCAGGGAACCCGGGGACTGGTAAGACGATTTTTTCGGCGACATCCCTCTATAATCGTATAGTTAAACATGGTGAGAAAGGTGTATACGTTAGCTTCGCCGAGGATAAAGAGACATTTCTTACCAATATGCGATCCCTTGGCTTCGATTTTGAGCAGCTTGAAAAGATAAATAAGTTCCGCTTTCTCGACCTGGTGACAGTGAAGGAAGAGAGCGCCTCAGTAGTAATGGAGACGATACTAAAGGAGTTGAGCGAATTCGGGGCTACGTGCCTCGTCATAGATTCTATTTCAGCCATAGCACAGGCATTTAAGGATGTCCATGAAGTTAGGATCGTTCTGCATACGATTTTGAATAAGGTTACTAAACTCTTGGGTTGTACGACCATCCTGGTAGTGGAGGTTCCGTATGGTGAGAATAGGATGGGGCTTGGTATAGAGGAGTTCATCGCTGACGGTATCATTCTGCTTAGAAGAAGTGAGTTTGAAGGTGGGAGGTTCTTGAGGGAGCTAGAGATACTTAAAATGAGAGGTGTTCCTACCCCTGAAGCACGGTTAATATTCACACTTATGGATGGGTTCAAGACCTTCCATTCATTTAAACCTAAGCAGATCGATAAGCCACGAAGATTTCAACCTCAGCCAGATACGGAGAGATACTTCTCAACAGGTTCACCAAGTCTCGATAAAGTACTTGGAGGAGGTTATCCAAGAGGTTCAGCAGTTCTATTTGAGATCGATGAGTATGTGTCAATATTACAGTACCAGTTGATCTTGTCTCCAACAGTATGGAATTTTGGTGCCCATGGAAGAGGTATAATAGTACTCCCTTCAGCTGGTGTGGATCATAATACTGTAAGGATGAAAGTTGAAGAGGCAGGTTTCACTAGGGATGAGATTAATAAGCTCTTAAGAGTGTGTGTCAAAACTACTCCCGAACTTAAATTGGAGCCCTATATGGTAACATTTAAGGGCGGGGATCTCTTAGAGGATTACGTTAAGTACCTAGAGGTTGAAAAGGAGCTTAGAGAAAGTACAAATCAACCGATACTTCATATCACTGGAATAGATATGCTCGCGGATATATATGGTGCGAAGAAGGCTACCTCGCTCATAAAAAGCTATATTACGAAGGTAAGAGAGCTTGGAGATTTAAGTGTATTATTACTTAAGCCAGGGTATCCGAAGCTAGCAAAGATTCTCGGTGCGGCAGTAGACACACACTTAAAGATCACACGAAAGTATGGAATTGTAATTCTCTATGCTATAAAGCCTAGAACAAATCTTTACGTAGTAGAAATGGATGTGTCAGAAGGTTATCCCATGCCGAAGCTGACACCGATACTTTAATTATTTAATTTATGATATCCAATATGGTGTTAATTTTATATGAACCGTATATCTACTGGAAGCACTACACTTGACCTTATTCTTAACGGCGGCTTCCAGACTGGTAGTCTTATATCCATCACAGGTCCGCCGGGCTCGGGCAAGACCATTTTCGCTACCAATTGGATTTATAATAATGCTGAAAAGTTTGACAAATGTGGCTTATATGTGAGTTTTATTGAAGGGTACAAAAACTTTGTTGCGAATATGAATAGTCTGGGCTTAGACTTTGAAAGGTTGGAGCGTAAGGGGAAGTTAAAGTTTGTGGAGATGGTTACAGTTAAAGGGCAAGCCCTCCCGACCATCATTGAGCATATACTACACGAAATTACTAAGATCGGTGCGAGCATGCTCGTCATAGACTCTTTCTCGGTAATGTCACAAGCCATAGGGAAAGCTCACGATGTGCGTATACTTGCGCATATGATTCTAAGTAAGATCGTTAGAGAAATGGGTTGTACAACTATGCTAATAATTGAGAAGATGAGCGCTAAAGAAACCTTTGAACCGGTAGAGTTCCTATCTGACTTCATAATCCACCTTTCTAAGGTCGAGGTTAATGGGGCGCTCCTAAGATACTTAAAGATACTCAAGGCGCGAGGAACGGAGGTACAGCAACCACAATTAGCCTTCACATTGAAAGATGGCTTCAAAGCCTTCCAGCCAATAAGTATGGGAGGGTTTGCTGAACCGACAAAGAGATTTAAGATCATCCCTCACGGCAAGGATCACTATTCCTCAGGTATTACAAACCTAGACAGAACGATGGGCATGATGTTTAGAAGTGGGTCTTACAATCTCTTAGAGGTTGGGATGGATGTAACCTTACCGCCCGAGCGATTATTCCGAGTGACCGTCTCAAACGCATTAAACCAGGGCACATGTGTTGTTATTCTTCCACCCCAAGGTTTAAGCGCATTAACAGTTTGGAGATCGTTGGAACCATTCGTTGACGAAGAAACCTTAAAGTGCAACCTTAAGATCGTAGACTTCAAAGCGACCCTTACTGAAAAGGTCGAGCCATATGTGATCCTCTTTGAAGGGAGGTCGTTGAAGGAAGATATGATGCGCTTCTGGAATGTAATTTCAGACTTTAGGATGAAGAGCGGTAAGCCAGTCCTCACAGTCGTCGGTTTTGACACGTTGGAATATGTCTACGGGTTGAACGAAATTCTGAAGGTTCTGGGCGAAGATCTGGCGAAGATAAAGAATCTTGGTGATGTAAGGTTAAATATCGTTAGGCCAGAGTGTGCAATAAGCGACTCCTTAAGGTCTTTAGCTACTACACATATAATTATGAGAGAGATCTGTGGTGCGATCTTCCTTCAAGGAATAAAGCCAAAGACCCCGCTACTAAATGTCGAACTTCATACAAACGAAGAGACAGAGATCAAGTTAACACCAGTATTATAGATTTTTGCTTCACTAAAAACCCTATAGAAGATATGCTACATAGGAGTAAAATGAAAGAACCCATTAGAATAGAATTTTTAAAATTTACAATTTTTCCACATTTAACATATTTTATTCGATCGATTTCAATAATTTCAATTATTCCGCTCTTCCTTAACCATAAAGATTCAACTACATTGAAATCATCAATCCAATTGCTAATATTAAAGAAACTTTGGGCCTGAACTAAAAACATCTCTAGACTCGATCTTTATCTTTTAACTTTAAAATCAGAAGGGTATCTACCGTTAAGTAATGTTACTATTTTCACCTTGATCGAGCCTTCAGCCTCTTATGTACACTTAATTTACGAGACAGCCTTAGATTTTAAATTTATATTTAGAGGGTGATTAGTTCATGGTATGGCGACTATCGATTTAGCTACGAAATTAAGCGAGTATGCACTCTCTTTAACTCATAAAGATATACCGAATGTTGTGATTCACGAAGCTAAGCGAAGGTTTATAGATACACTGGGGTGTGCGATTGGTGCTTTTGATGCCGAGCCTGTTAAGATTTCTAAGAAGGTTGCTGAGCGTGTAAATAGTAGCTACTCTGCAACAATCTTTGGAACCAGTGTAAAGACATCTGTAGATCTAGCTACATTCGTAAATGGTGCGATGATACGCTACTTGGATTACAATGATACTTACCTATCTAGAGATCCAGGCCATCCGAGTGATAACTTATCTGCTGTAATAGCTGTAGGAGAGGCTGAAGAAGCTACGGGCTTAGATATAATTACTGCTGCCATTGTAGCTTATGAAATACAGTGTAGACTTTGTGATGCTCTTGCGATAAGGGTGAAAGGTTGGGACCATGTAACTTACGGGGGTGTCTCAAGTAGCTTAGCTGCTGCGAAACTCATGAATCTATCGGTAGAGGAGGCTGCTCACGCTTTAAGTTTATCTCTTATAGCGAGTATTGCTATGAGACAAACACGATGTGGTCAAATATCGATGTGGAAGGCCTGTGCCTTCTCGAATGCTGCAAGGAATGCGGTATTTGCTTGTATGCTTGCAAGAGAAGGTATGACGGGACCAGCACCGATATTTGAAGGTGAAGAAGGTTTCTTTAGACTTGTATCAGGACCTGTAAGTATAGATGTAGAGGGGTTTGGGGGTAGAGGTGGAAACTTTAAGATCCTCGAAACCTCCATCAAATACTACCCTTCTGAGTACCATTCACAAAGTGCTG
>JANXEG010000020.1 GCA_025058425.1 Nitrososphaerales archaeon | reverse complement strand
ATCCTGATTCTTTATGCTATACACCCCTTGAGCCTCCTAATCGTAGAGCTACCCCTTCATGGCAATATATTAGTACCCTATAATTGGTTACATCTAATCTCTTTTCTAATACTCATCTCACCATTGGGAAGATCTTCTGTTTCGTGGATCAAAGAAGGTTCAACAGTTCGAGTTGCACAGGGCATCTTTACTCTATCTTTAATAGGTACTATGGTACAGCACCTCACAGGTAGTATAATCTTTGAAACGGTCTTCGGTCTAATTCTTCAAGTTATAAAGACTGAGACATGGCCAAAGTTATGGACTGCTGTCTTTTACGTGTATCCATTCGAAAGATTTACCATAATTCTACTCACTACAGCATTGGGAACTCCTCTATTGAAGGCTATCAGATCCTTAAAAATTCGTATTAATAGCTCTCTATTAACAGCTTCAGAAAAAGATCGATCCTAGCTATTCGCTTACGATCTCCCTACGACCTTTCTGAACTCCTCATAAGCCCTTTTAACTTCATCGACAGAAGCTTCATCTTCGAGTGTGGTTAAATCTCCTATCTGAGCATCTGAGAGAACTGCTCTTAATACTCTCCTCATAATCTTTCCGCTCCTCGTCTTAGGTAGCTTATTCACGAAGAATATCTCATCGGGCGTTGCCACGGGGCCTATGGTATTTCTCATATGCTCTTTCAACTCCTTCTTTAAACTCTCACTAGGTTCGTAATTCTGTTTCAATATGACGAAGACTATGATACTCTCTCCTTTGATCGGATCAGGTCTCGATACCACGGCCGATTCGGCTACTGCAGGATGAGAGATCATGGCACTCTCCAACTCCATCGTACCGAGTCTATGGCCGGCTACCTTCAAGACTTCATCAGCCCTACCGAGTAACCAGAAGTATCCTTCAGCATCTCTTATTGCATAATCTCCTGTGAAGTATACGCCCGGGATCTTTGACCAGTAAATCTCTTTATAACGTTCGGGATCGTTGTACAGAGTCATGAGCATACCTGGCCAAGGTCTTTTGATTACCAGATATCCTCTTACACCAGGGGGTAAAGATTCGCCCTTTTCATTGACGACATCCGCATCCACACCGGGCAATGGGAATGTTGCCGATCCGGGTTTGAGGGGTACCATATATTCAAGCCCCGGTGTTGGTGATATCATGACCCCTCCCGTCTCTGTCTGCCACCATGTATCGACGATTGGGCAGCGTTCTCCTCCCACATACTTATAGTACCATAACCAGGCTTCTGGATTGATAGGTTCGCCAACACTACCCAAAACCTTTAGAGTGCTAAGATCGTGCTTCTTTATCCATTCCTCACCGTACCTCATATGCATCCTGATAGCTGTTGGTGCCGTGTAAAAGATTGTAACGCCGTACTTTTCGATGATCTCCCACCAGCGATCTGGGGCGGGATAGTCTGGCGCGCCCTCATAGACGACTATCGTAGCCCCATGGCTCAATGGCCCATAAACTATGGAGCTGTGTCCCGTTACCCATCCCGCATCGGCTGTGCACCAATATACAGATTCATCTGTGATATTGAAGACCCACTTGTAAGTGGAATGGTTATAAACTAGGTAACCTCCACTACTGTGCACAACACCTTTGGGCTTACCGGTGGTGCCAGAAGTATAGAGGACGTAGAGCGGATGTGTAGATTCGACGGGTACAGGCTCCACGTAGGGCTCTGCCTCTTTCATCAATTCATGGTACCAATATTCTTTACCCTCTTTCATCTCCACATCGATGTTAGCCCTCTTCACCACGATTACTTTCTCTATAGATGGTGCCAACTCTAATACTTCATCTGCAATCTTCTTCAGAGGTATCACCTTACCTCTCCTGAAGCCTCCATCGGCCGTTATGAGGACTTTCGCCTGCACATCGTTGACCCTATCTGCCACACCTTTGGCCCCAAAGCCTGAGAAGATGACTGTATGAATCGCGCCCAGCCTTGCCGTAGCGAGCATCGCTATGGGTAGTTCGGGTATCATGGGCAAGTATATTGCTACACGGTCACCTTTCTTCACTCCAAGGTTTTTAAGGACCGATGCAAAGCGGTTCACTTCTCTATAAAGTTGAGCGTAACTCAAAACTCTCTCCTCATAATTTTCACCCTCCCAATATAGGGCTATCTTATTCTTACGCCACGTCTGATAATGCCTATCTACACAATTGTAAGATACATTAAGAAGACCGCCAACGAACCATCTAGCGAATGGTGGGTCCCATTCAAGGACTTTATCCCACGTTTTGAACCAATCGATCTTCCTCGCCTCCTCTGCCCAAAATTCGGGATTCTCGAGTGACTTCTTATAGAACTCCAAGTACTTCTTAGTCGGCCAATACTTAGACCCAAAAGGTAAAGTCTCCATTGAAATAAAGACCACCTAAGAATTTATGTGTTTAACGCCTATTAAAATTATTTTCGCGACCGAATCGATGTCAGAATATCAAGATAAGCCGGTCCAATCTTAAGTCCTAAAGTCCTAGGCCCGATAAAACATCTGGGCGCTTATGCTCGGATGCTAAAAAGGCTGTTATAGAAATTACTTCTCTTTATCCTTAAGAAACCAACGTATCATTTCTCTTTCCTCTCGTTACTTTAATCTGATTCATTAAACTAAGGCTAAAATAGATGGAATCTCTCCATTTTAGCAAGATCGAAATTTATATTCTTAGGACATCTGTAATGTAGCTGATTTTAACCCCTACTCCATATCGCTTTTCATTCCTCTTCATATGTAAAAATACCCTAAGTATTGGAAGGAGCTTTAGATTTAAAGAGAATCTTCGTTCGAGCTTCGATTTAATTAGTGAATAAACTATATTGAAGATTTTGAACTTCCTTAACACCTCCTTTCGATACTTCGATAGATCGTGAAGATTATCTATAAGAAGATCGGCACACTGTAAACTCGGTATGATACCTTCTCCAAGCATAGGGTAAACGGTACCGATTGCTTCGCCCACACCCACAACATTCCCCTGATAGAAAGGCTCGCAGAACGATGGTGGTGTCACCCTTATAGGTCTACCAACCTTCTTTAAAACCTCTCCAGGATGGCGATTAAGAAAAGCCTTAAGCTCAACCTCATGCCTCTTGTAATAGTCACCGGCACCTAAATGGACGTAACCATTCCCCAATGGAAAGTACCAAAGGTACCCGCTCGCACCCGTGAAAGGCTTTACGTAAAAATCGTCGTAAGGCGGATCCTTAAACTTCACTTTATACTGTACACAGGGTATGAGCAGATCATCCTTTATCTTCGGGAGTAATGAGCGTATAACACCCGTAGCATCGATTATAAGCTCATACATCTCGTTCAACGAATCTCTCGTGACATACTTACCAAAGTTCACATCTATATTCTCCCTCATATCTTTGATGAAGGATAATTTATCAAAGATGCAGAGGCCCTTTAACTTCATTTCAAATTTTATCCTCCCTAAATCGAGGAGCATCGTATCACCTTCATGTAGAATATAATCATCGAAGTTTAGTCCGCATTTCTTCGCAATTTCGTGCATGGCATACTTCGATGTAGCCCAACCGCAGATCGAATCGAATTTATCTTCTTCAAATTTTTCATAACCGACGATCTTATGCTCATTACTCAACCTTGAAGCAAGGTATGATCCTGCAACACCCATTCCTACGATACCGATCTTCAACTCTAATGATAATCTTCTTTGAACACCTCTTATATTAATTATCTATTTTTGATGGTTATAAATTCAACCAATTGTATCAGATCATTTTTAGATTGAGTTTCTCTAAGAGTTTTAAGTTCATCCTTCGCCTTTTTTACATGATGCTCTACCATAGCCTTTAGATGTGGGATGGGATCTTTTAAATTACGCATCAAAACCTTTGTAATCTTACTCTGATCGCTCCAATCATTAATATCATCATGGATCTGATAAGCGATACCCAGTTGAAGACCATAATTCGATAAAGCATTTATCTCCTCTTCATGGCCTCCTCCGATGATCCCGCCTATACATGCTGCAGTTTGAAATAGTGAAGCGGTCTTTTGCGAAATTATGTTAATGTAATCATCTAAATTTAATCGTGACTCTAAATTGATCTTTAATTCGTTAAATTCTCCTTCACACATGCGCAACACCGCTAGAGATAGTTCCTTCGCAATTCTGTAATCGTTATACCTTGATGCTATATCCAATATTATCGCTAAGATGAAATCGGCCGTCAATATTGAAGCTTCGTAGCCATACTTCACATGAAAGGCAACCTTTCCGCGCCGAAACTCTTCGCGATCGATGATATCATCATGTATGAGGGACTCGGTATGTAGCAACTCTATCGCTACAGCTGCTGGTAAAGGATCGATCTTACTATCCCCTTTATCTACACATTCTGCCGAGATCAATAGTATGAGTGGTCTGAGCCGTTTTCCATTCGAAATCGCGTATAAGAGCGGTTCATAAAAGTGTGTATTCGAATACTTTATCAGCTCTTTCTTTAAAGCCTCCTCTATCTTTACTAAAGAATCTTTCCTCCTCTCCCATAATATGTTGATCAAATCCGTCTTTTCAACCTTTGTCATACATTTATAGCTCCATTATCAAGTGAGTAAACAGACACATTATTAATATTTTTCAAATCTTTTTTATTTCAATAAGATGTTATGACTTTAAGACCAAGCAAATATAACTATGCCCCATCCGAATCCTTTAACTACATACTTCGTATCGATTTTACTAAAATCCTGCGACTTTAAAGCCTCTAACAAAACAAATCGATACTTTAAGAGTGGCGCCGGGGGTGGGATTTGAACCCACGAGACTCTTGCGAGTCACAGGCTATCGAGCTCAACTCCAGGCGTGGGCTCTGATGACTGCCCCCTACCAGGCTAGGGAACCTTTGCCAAGGCTTTTTCCCTTTCCGGCAGTACCCTAGCCTGTCAATCAATCATTTATAAAATCGATCTTAAATCTCTTCCTTTTAAATCGATCTTAAATAACAATGATGAAGAAAAGAACCTATGTGATGATTAATCATTCAAGATCTTTTCAGCCCAAAGAGGTTTCTTTCGCCAGATTACATATAAAGTTATAATCCTCCTCACTCAACCTCTTAATGCTACCCTGAAGATAAACGTACGGCTTACTCTTATCTTTTATAAATGATAACTTTTCGTAGACACGTTTGAATTCTACGGGGACGGGCCAGACTTCAATATTCTTTAAGTCGACTATATAATCGAAATTCTTCGATGGTAGACCTAGAGCGAGTTTGTATTCAATATTTGAGATAGGGTAAGGATCTGATGCCAAGGCTCCCTTGCCTACTATAAGTCCACCCTTCTCCGCCACATAGAAGAGTACTAAATCATCACATTTTAACTTCTTTAAATTCCCTGCCCTTTTATTGAAACTCCAAAATCTGTATTGAACTCTATTTTCAAAGACCTCTCTAGCTTTAATCAATCTGCCTTCTTGATCTCTATGATCTTTAACCAATAGTAGATAATGCGCCATGCCCTTCATCCCCTTTTAATAAAATCGATCCAAATTAACGTATGATACCTTCGCTTTGGCATCGATGATAGTTGTTAATGAAATGATTCCATGACTGTAAGAATACTTAGAAGTTGAACCTTTATAGAATCGAGAATCCTTAAATAATCCTGTGAAAAAAAGGGTGGTGGCGAGGTGAAGGGTTTTTGCGGACGTGGCTACACGTGGGTTTATCTTCATACCCTTCACCTCGCTCTCCTTAACGACCATCGTCTACATCACCCTAGGAACATTACAGGCTCCAGGGCTGGAGGTAATCTCCTTATCAATGTGAGTACTGCACCCTTCGGAGGTTTCAATTCGATCTTAAATTCATCATTCGCACCTAAATTATCGCCGATGGCAGTCACATTAATAAATACTTTATACTTGTCACCATACTTAAGATACATGTCTTTATCTTCATCGAATAATGCAGTTATAGTTGCACGTCTCTCATCATAGACGTTTTCTACATGCCTATTCTTACTCGTCCAGCTGATGACCATTTTACCTTTCGTCAAGTCTACTGGTGTTTTACCAGCTGAGAGTTTGATGACGAATGTGATATTGTGCAGTTTTGTACCATCACTCATGGCGACAGCGGCACCATCTATCTCCATCACCGATGATGCTTCTTCGGTACCCGCTTCTATCACTTGTTGGCCCTTCTGTATAGTTTGAAAACCTACGTTCAATACCGTAAATGCGAAGGCGGAAGCGACAATAACGAATGCTATAAGAATTATGGCCGTCTCCAGCCCGGTAAGCCCTCTTAACCCCCGCTCCTTCCCTCTCCATGACGTCTTCTTCATATACATCATCAATAGTATATGAAGAATACCTAAATAAATTTTTTGGTTATTTAAAACTTATATAGATGTTATTGCTAAGGTATATATGTGGTATATTTATGTTGTACGGATTTGATAAATCTTCAACTAATAAGAAGTTTGATGAAGAGAATAAGTTGAATGATCTTTTCCCTCAAGATCTCTGTATCTTACCTATCGTTATAGAGGTTCTAACTAACATATTCGGTCCTAATGGTGCAGCATTCATAACTTATCAGATTGGTAAAAAACTTGCCGAAGTAGTTATCGAACATTCTATGAAGTTAGAGATTGAACTCCCCTTATACATCAATGAATATTTTCAAAGATCTGGCGTAGGGGTCGTTAAGATAAATAGTATGAAGTGTATAGCTGTAATCAAAGATACCAACCCCTCGGTGGATGGGGGTGGATGTGTAAGTTGCTATCTTATTCGTGGCTTTTTTCAACGATACTTACAGATCGTATTTGGTGAAGATGTGGAAGTTGAAGAAAGACGTTGTCGCTCTCATGGCGATAAATTTTGTGAATTTTATGTAAAAATAAAGGAGGATAAGGAGTAGAGATGCGAATCTTACAAATGGCTGAAGGTTTTTATGAAGTCTCGTCATTTATAAAACTGAAGATCGAAGCTCTCTTAAACGCCCTTTATGATGGCATATACCTTCCTATTACAGGCAGATATCCTAGCGGTAACCTTTTGTCAAGAACGATGTTTTCAATTATTTCTATAGACTCCGAGTTGAGAAAAATTAGACTCGGTAACATGAGATTCTTCATTATGGTCTTTAGATTCGAATTGACTTTTAATTTCGAATCTTTACATTTCAAATTCCTCCAAATTATGCCCTTAAAGATCGTTTGCTTTAGTTTAGTGTTGTTGATAACAGATGATCTTCAACCTGAATCGATAGTATTAGTTACAGAGTGGGTCGAGCGGGTTGAGCTGGAGGTGATGTAATGTGAGTTCAGGGATCGATCTCGAAAGTAGGGTGAAGACCTTAGAAAAGGAAGTTCAGGATATTAAAGAACCTCTCACAAATACGTTGATGGACCTTAGGAAGACGATTTCAGAACTTGAAAATCCTTTCAATTATGTAACGAAGATTCTGGAGGGAGGTTTAAGGATCGGAGATAAGGAAGACGGATCTAAAATCGAACGTAATGAACGTAACGATAGAGTTGCTAAAAATGATGAGCAGCTGATAAAGAGATTTCCAAATAATTCCTCAACAATTTCTGAAAACAACTTGGGCCCCTGGCAATTCCAATTGAATGTTCTGGTAATTTCGGATATGCTTCTCAAAATCTTTGGGAAGGAGGAGTTGAAAAAAGTGATGGGTGAATATGTGAAGGATGGGTGGATCGATAGAGAAACGGCCAAGGCTGTGGAGGATGCAATAAATAAGATCGGTGATGATTCTTCAAATTCGCTCAAAATATTCTTAGAAGATCATCTTCTCGCTCTCTATTTGCTCTACAGACTTTCAAGTTATCCGACAGATCCCATGCTACCAATCCTTGTAATCCTTCTCAATAGGGCGAAAGGAGGCTCAAAAAACTCATCCTCTACAGAGGGGCGTGGGTGACGATAACCTTGGCATCGAGCACTATCATTTCAGAAGCTTATCTTACAATCGCTGTAGTGATAGCTGCCTCGATCTTATCTGCATCGTTCTACAGTAGCCTTCAAAGGATGGTTGATGTTGAAAGGGAGAGGACTTTAGAGTTTAAAAGGGAGGTGGAGACTAGAGTCAAGATTCTCTTTGCGGCACCTTACAATGGAACTGCTGTAAAGGTATGGATAAAGAATATTGGCCTCAGCACTATTAACTCACAGCTTATAGGAGAAAGGGCCGATCTCTTCTTCGGTCCGAAAGGAAGGTTTAAATATATACCCTATTCACAACCTAATCCTCCGACTTGGAGGTACTCCATCAAGAATGATATAAATGGTGATGGTAACTGGGATCCTAGAGAGACCATAGAGATTATAATTAATGAAGGATCAGCCTTAAACTCTGGCGATTATTACGTCAAATATTGTGCATATACGGGAGCGAGTAGTGAATATACTTTTACAGTAAGGTGAGAGGATGGGAGGCTTTGCTGGCTTAACCTCCCTCACCTTCTTTATCTCTCTCTTCTTAACGAGCATGATGGCATTTTATCAGATAAATTATTATTCAGCATCACAAAGTTATGGATTAATAAGAGATCTTTTCGAACTCGATTTAAGGATCAAAGATGAGGCTGTGAGAATAGATTCGTTAATAAAAGATTCAAGTAGAGTTTATTTAAATATCACCAATATCGGTTCTAGCTCTATAGCTGTAGAGGATTTCAAAAGATGTGATCTTTTTATAGAATACTATAGACTCTCTGATGGTAATAGAACGGCTGTATGGCTTCCCTATTCAAATACGCCATCAAGGGGCTCTTGGTATATAATAGCGGTTTATAATGAAGGTGTAAAGGGTGAAGGTATAAACCCTATAAACACTACATCATCTCAGGGCCATTGGGATCCCAACGAAACTCTCTTTATAGTTGGAGAGATTCCAGAAAGCTTGATCGATAGATCGAAAAGTGTGAATGTGGTATTTTCAACACCGTTGGCTTCACTCGCGAAGAAGGTGAGGTGAGTTAGTAAAGTTGGTTAGAGTTATCTTCTACACAATTACTTCAAATCCCTTCATCCGATCGATGATGGTAAAACCTTTTGAAACTTTTAAAGTGGTCGAAATAAGACTTAACTCTTCTCTTGATCAACTTAAAGGTTTAAAAGGTTTACAATTCATAAATCCATCACAATATCCATATTCATATTCGCCGATTATTTTCCAATCCATATTTACATCTTCTTCGACCCTCTTTCAGCCCAATTCATATTCGATCGGTTTCGAGAGGTGTTTGCATGAGTGGGTCGAGCGATCTTGGTAAAATTATACCATGGGAGAATCCAGAACTTCAGCGAAGGATAGGCGCAATACCGTTTCCATCGTTGGTAATTGTGGAGGGTGCCAACGATACAGGCAAGAGTGTACTGGTTCAACAGGCGACCTATGGTGCTTTGAAGGCGAATTTTAAAGTAAGGTATATAACAACAGAGAGTACGATCATAAGCTTCCTTAATCAGATGCAGAGCCTCTCCCTTAATATCACTCAGGAGTTTCTTGTAGGAAAGCTTAAAATTACGCCTTTACACACCGATAATTTTCAATGGAGTCCAAAGACCTCTAAATTCCTCCTCAAAATTCTATCAAACCATATAGAGCTCAATAAAGAAAGTGACGTCTTCGTTGTAGATTCACTTACCCATCTGATCGCTTACGCTGAAGAAAAGGATATTCTATCCTTCTTCTCATTTATAAGGAACTTTGTGGATAAATCGAAAAAGACCGTAATCTTTACGATCCACCCTTACGCTCTAAATCAAGACCTCATAACACGTGTAAGATCTATATGTGATGGCCATCTGATCTTAGAGATTAAGAATTTTGGCGAGAGGATCGTAAGAACCGTTACAGCCTCAAAGCTGAAGGGTGGAGAAGGTGGGACCCCAAACTTTGCGACTTTTGAGGTTGAACCTGCAATCGGTATTAAGGTAATTCCATTCGCCCAAATAAAGGTGTAGCTTCATGAGCCAAGTTAAGTGTGAATTCATCGACACATTACCCAAAGAATTTCAAGAAGTAGTAATTCAAAAACCTCATCTACATAGATACCTTCACAACCTCAAAGCGAACTCTATACCTATTCCTTCATGGGTAACGAAGCTCAAGAAAGGCATTGCAAATGAAATATCGAATCTAATATATCCAGTTTCTGACGATGTCTTCATCCACATTCTAAAAAGAGTGGGAGGTAGATCAGAGTACAATATTATAGAGCCGATTTCAAATTTCGAATACTTACCTCTACTCAATCTGATAGAAGAGTTGATGGCCTATAAGATAGGGGTACAACATGAATATACCGACTTAACTCAGAAGAAGAATGTACTCATCCAATTGCTTGATGAGATAATACTTGTTGATCCCACGATTAAAGATCTACATAAGTATAGAGTGGTGGGAAAGGATACCCGAAGGCGCCTCTACGTAAGTGAGGATACAAAAGCATCCCTCCTTTACGTTATAATTCGAGATAAGATCGGCATCGGCCCTCTAGAACCTATGATCTTAGATCCATACATCGAGGATATATCTTGTGATGGTTTAGGCCCAGTCTTCGTAGAGCATAAAATATTCGGAAGTTGTGTAAGTAATCTGATCTTCGATAATAAAGAGGAACTCGAAGATTATGTGAAGAGACTCTCAGAGAGAATAGGTAGGCCGGTAAGTTTGAGAAGACCGATCATCGACGGAACCCTGCCCGACGGTTCACGTTTAAATGTCGTGTTTGGTAGTGATATAAGTCAAAGGGGTACGAACTTTACCATCAGAAAATTCTCAAAGGTACCCATCAGCATAACACAATTATGCCTTTGGAATACTCTCGATTATCTCTCTGCAGCCTATCTTTGGATGTTAGTTGAAAATGGCATGAGTGTATGGGTAGCCGGCGAGACCGCATCGGGCAAAACGACCACTCTGAACGCTCTATGTACATTCATCAAACCTGAGGCAAAGATCGTGACCATAGAGGATACACCAGAGGTTATAGTACCACATGAAAATTGGGTTAGAGAAGTGACAAAAGAGGGAGAGAGTGATGAGTTTAAGATAGATCTCTTCGACCTTCTTAAAGCTGCACTTAGACAGAGGCCCAACTATATCATAGTGGGTGAGATAAGAGGTAGGGAAGGATATGTAGCTTTTCAGGCTATGCAGACTGGCCACCCCGTTATGTCGACTTTTCATGCATCGAGTGTACAGAAATTGATTCAAAGGATAACAGGCGCACCGATCGAAGTTCCGAAGCCTTACGTGGATAATATCAATGCCGTTGTGATTCAAAGTGCTGTGAGGGTTCCGAAGCTGGAAAAGGTGGAGCGAAGAGTGATCAGCATAAATGAGATTGTAGGTTATGACTCTATAGAGGATAATTTCAATTATACCGAGTTGATATCCTGGGATCCAGCTACAGATACCTTTAACTTCAAAGGTGCGGATTCGAGCTATCTTTTAGAGAAGATCGCATTACTACACGGTTACAGGAGAAGGGATGTAAGGAAGGTATATGGAGAGTTGATGAAGAGGGCAGACCTCCTTAGAATGTTGGCCGAGAGTGGTGTGACAGATTACTTCGATCTATGGAACACGTTAAAGATTGTAAGAGATCTAGGCATAGAGCATTCGTTAGAGCTGATGAGGAAAGGAATGTTATTGGCAAGGGTTAAGGGTTGATAAGGTCAATAAGGTCAGTAAGCTCGATATTAAACCTTAAATACCTTAGATATAAGAGTAACAATAAACATCTGAAAGCTTCTTTTAATTATCTTATGCTCTTCATGTACATCTCTATAACATCACACCAAAATTTATCAACCATAGTGAGGACTTTAGCCCAATGTGGAGGTCCGCTATCTCCCTTCAAAGAAATCTTCTACAAATTACATGCGATGATCAATCGTTGGGAGTATAAGCACCACCAAGCCTGCTCCATAGCAGCCAAAATGGTGAAGGAACCTTGCATTAGAGATTTCTTAAGTAGACTCTCTCAGGCCCTCAGTGTAGGCACAACGATCTCGAACTTCATGAAGGTAGAATACGCCAAATTCACGATCACGAGCCAAAGGGAATTTCAAAGCATGATCGATAGGTTAAGGGTATTGAGTGATGCATATTCTGCGATTATAACGGCTGGTACGGTCGTGTCCATTTCTATGCTGATCACAACCATGTTGATGGGTTCGGGATCCCTTTTAATTCTTCCTCTGATCTTTATAGGCATAGTCACATCAGCATCGTCTTTGAGCTTTCTAATGTATTCTACTGGAGTAAAACAATCGATCATCAACGATCTCCCGAACAGACAAGATTCCTTAAAGATAATTTCGACCTTAGGTAGATTCATCTGTTATTTAACGATACCTTTCGTCCTCACGCTATTTCTTATTCTCAATAAGGATCTTAACACACCTTTTTCACTGATATTTGGACTAAACCTCTCATTTATTATCCCTGGAATCTTAGCATCTTCGATAGGAAGGATAGGGTTAAGAGAGATTAAAAAGATCAAGTCGTTAGAGGAGCAATATACGATCTTCATCAAGGTGTTGGGTGAAGCGAGCGCTATAGCTGGTTCGTTACATGGAGGTCTCTTTATGATCTTACATAACGATTACGGTAGGCTTAATCCTCTCATTAAAAAGCTCGTAGAGAGGATCAAGTTGAGTTTAGAGAAAGAAATTTCTTGGATAGCCTTTGCAGGTGAAACTGGTAGTAGGTTGATCTTCAATCTTACCAGTATCCTATTAAAGGCCATAGAGATAGGTAGTAGCCTACGTGAAACATGCTATTCTTTATTTGAAGCGGCCAACGAAGATCTCGTAAGGAGGGCTAAAAGAGAGCAGGTAGCGAATTACCTTAAGGGACTCATCTATCCGATCCAAGGGACCTTCGTAGCGATACTATCACTCACATGTGCATTGATGGGCATCTTGCAAAGGTTTGCGCAATACTCAACTCACTATGGTAATGTGGTAATAGTACCGAGTATAGATTTAAGCGCTATAGAGTTATTCTCTTTCTTCATCATACTATCTTTAATAGTGATCAATGCCCTCTCTATATACTTCATCGACGGAAGTAACTCATTCACATTCCTCTCAAATCTTGGCTCTCTTTTTATACTCGCTGGTGTAGTAGGGATGCTCGTGAAAATATTCTCCATCAATATCCTTGGCATCTTCACACAATTCGAATCTAGGCTTGAGGGTGCGATGTGATGAAGGATCGCTTAATCCTGATCTGCCTATGGATCGGTATGGTCTCTACATTCGGCACTACCATACTTTTAGCTCTATACTGTGCTAACTTCCTTAAAGAGGGCCTTAATACTCTCATCTTTTACTCATACCTTATAAGCATCATACCTTCTTCATTCCTCTTAAAAAGGTTGATAAAAAGCGAACCGCCAAGGGTCGAAAATATTAAGAATATTGAGAGCATCGGGAATGTCGAGAATGTTAATGGTAAAGATCAAGAGGAGATCAAAACTCCCTTAACTCCCTTTGAAGGAAGTATTAAAGCTAATGGAGAATTGGAGGTGAAAAGAGAACAGGAGCCTCAGGAGGTCAAGGATGTTCAAAAGGTAAGAGAAGAGTCGTTTATACTCAAGCAACTTCAGGATATTTTAATCGAAGTCAATAGGTTAAAGGCCCTTTTAGAAGATTTAGAAAAGATGAAGGTTCAAGAATCTAGAAGATAACTACCAGATTATAAAACCGAGGTGATGAAGGTGATGTTCTCTCAATAGATTAGAATACTGGATAAATGCGCTTTTGCGCTATAATATAATGACCTTCTACTTCCACATACGTGGATATGTTCCAGCCTTCATAATCACCCTCTTTGTTGAGAATGCTATACCCTTATCTGCATTTAAAACTTCAGTTGTAGACATGATCGCTTCACCAAGGGCGACCAACTCTCCCTTCAACGTATATATCGCTACTAAATCACCTTTCGATATATCTTTAGATATCTTTACGATGCCCGGTACAGCGAGTTGGGCACCATGACAGATCGCATCCACGGCCGAATCCCGAATAAATACCTTCTTTAAGTTTAAGACCGCATACTCTACAGGTTTGATCAACCTCCTTAACTTCTCCTCATCACCCTTCTCCCTCCAGATCTGATAGGCATCGAGAAGATCGTGTAATCGGACTAATCCATCTTTTTCATCTATGTGGCTAACTCTAGTACGCCTTAACTCTACCATCGTCGCACCGGGTCCCAAAACCTCTCCTATATCATAAACCAATTTTCTTACATACGTGCCCGCTTGACATACCACCCTCAACAGTAGTAAGCGCCCCATCTGCTCCAATATCTCCAGGTTGTAAATCGTACGTGTTCTAATAGTCCTCTTTACAGAGGATCTCTGTGGAGGTCTCTGATAAATCTCGCCCACGAATTCGGAGAACACTCTGTTGAGCTTCGCCTGATCTACGGGGCTATGTAAACGAGCTACAGCGTAATACTCCTTAGGCCCCATCAAGAGTACTCCTAATACCTTTGTAGCCTCACCTATCCCGATCGGCAATACACCGGTCACTGGTGGATCTAGTGTACCACTATGGCCCGCTTTCTTTACATCCAGAATTCTTCGGACCCACGCTACAACTTCATGGCTCGTGGGCCCGGCTGGTTTATCGAGGGGTATAAATCCATAATTTAAAAGTTGCTCTATAGGCCTATTGTAAGGTTGATAACCATAAGCCTCGTTCGTCACATCCTCATCGATCGTTATTAACCCTTCAGATTCATTGATCATACTTTCCACACAAAGTGTTTAACGATGTTATAGGTTATATCGATGACCTGCTCCTTCGATAGATTATCGGTATTGATGACGAAATCGAAGACCGATAGATCATCGCCGAATCTGATATTGTAGAGTTGATTATACAGACGTTTATTTTCATCATCTCTTATGAGGACGATCCTCCTTGCCTCCTCTATCGTTATATTATCTCTTTGAGCCATCCTCTCTGCCCTCCTTTCTATCGAACCTTTTAGCCATATCTTGATACCTTTATCGGTGAGCCATGGTAGAGGATAGCTAGATATAACTACGCCACCCTTCTGGGCATATTGAATCAACCTTTCATCAACCTTTTTATCAAAACTCGGGTCTTTCTTCCTTTCATTGAGAAATTTCATACCCTCTGGAGTATCCCACCAATCATCACCCGAAGATCGATAACCCATCTCTATTGCGATCTCCTTCAACATATCGCCACCAGAAAGATACCTTAAGTCAAATCTCTTAGCGAGAGCTTTCGCTACCGTAGTCTTACCAACACAGGACATTCCAGATATTATTATCGTAATCATTTATACCCACATTTGTAAATACTTGCTCCAATTTAAGATATACTTGTACCTGTTAATTTGCTTATAGCGGTGCTGAAGGCCATGGATGAAATGAGGTACCACCAAAATAGGTTGAGTGTATAAATCGTTACGTTACCTACAACTACCTTCGCTGTTATGAATGGTATCTCTATTGGTGAAATTGCTACGGGCACATCAAAACCTCCCACGTAATTGATGAGGAGATAATATATAGCGATAAATGGTATCCAAAAGATCAGCATCACCTTCATCCTTCCAAAGGATACTTTTATCTGCAAATCTCTCATTTGCTTCTCCTTCTTCTTCAATTTAGCTAACTTTGATTCATCCCCACTCATAATCGCTTGTTTTAAAGCCTTCTGGTATGCCATGACTTCTCTTCTAACCCTTCTCTCACGCTCAATATCAACAAATAACCTAGTTATGATATTTGAGATTAAAACTAGACCTATCGCCACACCTGTGATGAGTAAAGTATGTGTGATATTGATAAGAGGGGCCATAGATTCATTTCATCCCAAGTAAAGATCCTAATCTCGGCATCATCCTTTCTAGATGCTCCCTCAATAACAATTGATAGTATTGTATAATTATACCGATCATTAGAAGTATCCCTATCCCTGTGCCGAATACGCCCAGTATTTCTGATGTAGCTGCGATCAGACCTATGATGGTGCCTGAGATGATCGTAATAGTGGGTATGTATCGAGAGAGCATCGCCTCTACAGATGCTTCAACTCTTCTAAATCCCGGTACCTGCACCTTTGCATCTACTAGGCTCTTTGCAGCAGCCTTCGGTGATAGACCACTGATATCTACCCAGAGTTTGGCGAATAGTACAGAGAAGAATACGATGAAGAGTGTGTAGGTCAATGCACGTAGAGGCTCCGCCGCCGCTCGATCAAGTCCGTGAACAGGGGTTATGAAGTATACCAAACCACCGATCGGCCCAGCCTCTACATTCGCTCTATCGTACATAACGAGTAGATTGAGAAGGGGATTGCTATTCAATGGATTAAAACGGGCCCAGATCTGCTGTGAGAAGAATATAATATTGGTAAGTAATGCAGATACTAGGATTATAGGAACGTTCGATGTATAGAGAAGCTTGATCGGATAGATGCCAGAGAACCCCCTAAATCTGATAGATGTTATGGGGATTTCGATTCTCATACCTTCTATGTAGATGATGATAAATATGACCAATAGAGTTAAAGCGAATGTAGAGAGGCTGGGTAATTGGCCCGTTCTAAAGATCGTTGTATGTAACTGATTGTGAATCGTGGCATTTATTAAAAATGGGACTAAACCGTACGGTTCACCACCCGCTGGCAATGGGCTAAAGATATCCCACATAATTCTCTGCGTCACACCAGCGAGTATAAATAGGCTTATACCACTACCAATACCCCAACCTTTTTGCACCATTTCATCTAACAACATCACCATGATCGTCCCTGCTATAAGTTGCATCGTTATGATGAACCCAACGGTCGGGCTGATGGCTACGCCGAATAAACCACCTATAATATATGCTGAAGATTCGACCAAAGCTATGATGATCGTAAGGAGTTTTGTGGCTGAGGTGAATAGGGCCCTATCCTCGGGCTTCTTAAAGTCGATTTTTATGATATCGGCACCTTTGAGTAATTGAAGGATCAGACCTGCAGTTACTATGGGCCCTATACCGAGCTCCATCAGAGTACCCTGGGCTGAAGCGAAGATGATGCGCGTATATGCTAATGGATCGGCTCCACCTGTAGGAACTCCATACAAAGGGGTCTGGGCCATGATAAGATAAATAGCAAGGGCGATACCAGTCCAGAATAATTTTTCATTAAAGGAGAGCTTTTTGATAGGTTTGGGTACTTCAGGCAGGATCGTGGCTGCATACTGAACAAAGCTTCTAAAACTCATAATTATTTCACTTGAATGATCTCTCCCCCAGCCGCCTCCACTTTAGCCCTCGCCTCTTCTGTAAATGATCTTACCTTGATTACATACGCCCCTTTCACTTGCCCCCCTCCAAGAAGTTTATCGTAACCGAGTTCTGTAAGGTCTATAATCGGCCTTTCCCCTTCTTTCTTACTTCGTTCACTATAGATAGTTTGGTACAGATGATCTAATTGATTTACATTCAGCCATCTCTTCGGATGTGAATCTTTAGATGGCTTTAAAGAATCTTTACCGAAATGGTCTGGTGCATACTTCACCACCCAACTCCATTTATGTTTATGAAGCCCAGCCTTGCCCGTACCCCCTCTCATGCCCTTTTTCCTATGTTGACCTACCTGTCCCCATCCACAGGTTCTTGAACCTCTAAGTTTACGAATCTTTCTTAAACGGGTTGGCATAATATCTCCCTTATCTCCTACAAATTTAATGCACTTATCCCATCTTTATACGTATGTTAGGGTTTATATAATTATCCCAATAAGTATTCCTCATCAAAGAAAAGATCATCGATATTATGATTCACGATCGATCACATCCACATCACAACATCCTCTCCACCAAATTTGGCAACTCTGGGTTACTTCCTAATACGCCACCCTGTGTATAAGCATATTTGGTTGAACGTTTAAATCCTCCTCTCGGAGGGGCGAGGGAGAAAAAAGGCTTTATACCATCCAACTTATTTAATCTAGCTTTACCTTCTGCTATAGCTTTTGCCAAATCCCCAATACTCTCATAACCTATCTTCTTCACGAATTCATCACTTAAAGGACGGTCTCCTTCAATCTTTCCTCTTTTCATAAGAATCGTCTCGATAAATGAAGGTTCTATAGAACACCAAGCGACATAATCCTTTACTTTCTTTAACATACCCATGTAACTAGGTGTATCTGGTACGATCGTTGCACTGAAGCGCTTACAAAGGTTCAATTCTCTTAGAGTTCGCTCGATAGGATGGGGGATATTTATCGTCCCCTTAATACGTACGACTAAAATAGCTTTGCTCAAAACGATCAACTCGTGGCAAGTGGAAAACGGTACGTCTGTTTTAAAGCTTCATAGACCGCACTGGCGATGGATGATATAGTACTTGTCGATCCATAAGTTCTACTCCAGACATCCTTCACACCGGCCAATTTGAGTAGGTTCTTCACACTCTCTCCAGCGACTAAGCCCAACCCCCTAGGTCCGGGGATCAATACAACCCTCACACTACCACTTTTACCCTCCACTTTATAGGGTATGGAGTGAGGATTGCCACATCTACACTCCCAACTTCCACAACCCAGTCTGACCGGGATGATATTTAATAGAGCTTCATTGGTCGCTTTTTCGATAGCGATACGCATATGTGATGCTTTACCTTTGCCTACGCCTAACCATCCATTCTCATTACCAACCGCTACCACCGCGCTAAATCTGGTAATCTCTCCTGCATCGGTCTGCTTCTGCACGATTCCAACACCCACGACAGATGTCTTTAAGTCTGGAAGGAGGGTTTTAACGATCATGGGCTCTTTGATTCTCCACCCATTTTCAAATATCTGCTCTAATGAAGTGATTTTACCCTCAGCGACCATCATGCCTAACTTTGTCCTTGGAGTCCACACCGGTTGTTCGACTTTAGCACTTTCCATACTTCTTCACCCCATTTTACTAACGATCAAATTCCGGACTTCTTCAAAGTGTTTTGGATAATCTTCTGGTTTAAATCCTTCCGCTAATAATCGTGAGAAGATCGTACGGTAACGGATAGGATCGTTCTCCATCAGATACTTCGCATATTTAGCGATATGTTCACCCTTGATCCTCTCTTTGGAGGGTAAACTTTCTTCATCGGTAGGTATTGAGATACCCGCATCCAATGCCCCTCTAACTGCAGCACCTAATCGAGAACCATGAACATAAGGATGTAAACCAGTGTATAGGATCGCATCCTTCACACCAGCCTTTAATGCTCTATAACTTGCCAACAAACTCGTTAGATACACGGCTGGTGAATTATTCCTCGAACCTTTCCATCCATACTTTAGTAGTTGACGAGAATGCGCAGACGCCAATACCCTATCTCCACCGATACTCGGTAATATATACTGAACGAGTGTATTTTCGTTACTGATCCGAACACAAAGGAGTGGCTTACGGCTCATTACCGCAGCCTTTCTCTTTCTATAATCTGTCTTCCTCCTTAATTTAGGTATATAACGTGGCTTAACCATCACACTTTAACCTCCTTCTTGATGGCTTCTTTTAATTGTCTTAATGTTTTGAATCGACCGCCCTTTATGTGAGCGTAGAGTTTATTGAACGAATCTTTATCGATCTCCCCCCTCTCCTTTGCTAACTTTAAATATCGACGTAACGCTCTTACCCTCTTCACCCAAAGCTCCTTCTTACCTTGTCTAGCACCTGCCGCACCCTTTCTCGATCCCGCATTTTGGCGCCTGCCCGCTCTGGCCCTCACTCGTCCTCGTGAAATACCTTTTACAGGCGCAGCCCAGATCACACCCTCTTTTATTAAATTACGGATACTCTCTCTCGTAATTGAGTCACTGATACGATCCAGACTTTCTGGATCGAACCTTACTCGATTCACGCCCACTTTTAGAACCTCTGCCGCCATTCGCTTTTGAGCCTTTAAATCCACCTTAACCACCTTACTCTACTTTTTCGATATGTGGATTAAAGACTCTAATACCTAACTCTTTCGCCCTCTGAATAATTTGAATCCTCTTCTTTAAACCTACCGAAGATGCGATGCGCGCACCATCGGTTTCGGGGTTAAGGTTCTCCAATTCTTTAGGGTTGTGCACAAGCACGTCTCTTAACCCAGATGGGTGTAATCCACGTGCTTCGACAGGCCCTCTATAACCTATTCGGACGATCTTTGGCCATCCTTTAACTTTCTTCCTCATCTTGTTATCGATACCTTTAGGCCTTCTCCATGACTCTTTAATCCTCTTATACCTCCACGACTCTTGTCTGACGAACTCGGGCTTTTTGCTCTTGATCATTTCCCTTAACTTTAAAGCTTCCTTTATCCGCTCACTCGGTTTTGATCGTTCACTAACTTTTAGAGCCTCCTCTACCTTCTCCGCAACCTTACTAGAAGATCCTCTCTCTACTTTATCTACTTTACCTACTTCATTCTTTTGCGTAGATGTAGATTCCATCCAAAAACACCCTTGGATCCTTTCTCTTAACTCTTGTCGCTAACTCTATATTGGCGGCTGTCTGCCCTACATCTTCTTTAGAAACCCCCCTCACTACTACATCCTCCCCTTCTATAGAGACTTGGCAATCGCCCACGATCTTCGCTACACGAGGGGCCCTCTCTCCATAAAAATTCTCTATGTACACCTCTTTACCTTTGACCTTGACCGATACTGGGAAGTGTGCGTAAACGATCTTCAACCTATAGGTATAGCCCTTTGTCACGCCTCGAATCATATTTTTGATATGAGAATAGGTCGTATTGATTATTGAATAATCTCTTTTCTTGCGTTTGTATGATTGAATTATCAGCTGATTATCTACTTTGGAAATTTTAACGGGGATCTTTG
>JANXEG010000019.1 GCA_025058425.1 Nitrososphaerales archaeon | reverse complement strand
AGGCTTCTATCATGAAGTAATGAGGTAGTGCTAATTGGTCAATATAAAAAGAAAGTACGTGATCCCGGGAGATTTGATCTGTGAAGGTAACTATTCACCATTGGCGAATGTGATGAAGATAGGTAACCGATTCTATTCGACGAGAGTTGGGATGGCTGAAATTTCACGTGAAGGTGTTAAGGTGATACCGTTGTCGGGTATATACATACCTCGAGTAGACGATATAGTGATAGGTAAGATCATAGATTATTCAGCATTCGCATGGGAAGTGGATATAAATTCCTGCTTCTCCGCCTACTTGCCCGCGCAGAGTGTATTCGGGAAGGATTTTTCACCAGCGAAAGATTCGTTGGTGAAGAAGTTCGATATCGGCGATCTGATAGTAGGTAAGATTGTAGCCTTTGACCGTACCCGTGACCCCCTATTGAGTGTATCTGGACCGGGATTGGGGAAGGTCTCAAAGGGCGAGATTATTAGAATAGCGCCCTCCAAAGTACCTCGTCTAATAGGGAAGAAAGGCTCGATGATCAAGGCTATTGAGAATTACACAAAATGTAAGCTAAATATAGGTCAGAATGGTTTAATAATAGCGACGGGGCCTCCAGAAGGGATACTATTAGCTATCAAGGCGATTCGGTTGATAGAGGAGGAAGCCCATATTGCAGATTTAACGAAGAAGGTGCAGAAACTTTTAGAGGAGGGTGGTAGTGTTGGGAAGGTTGATCGATGAAAATGGTTTAAGAGTCGATGGTAGAAGGGTTAATGAGCTCAGACCGATAAAGATAGAGGTGGGTGTTTTGAAGAATGCAGATGGTTCAGCGAGTATAGAGCTCGGTAAGAATAAGATCGTCGCGGCCGTCTATGGCCCTAAAGAGGTCCATCCCAAACATATGGCAAGGCCCGACCGCTCGATCCTCAGATGTAGATACCACATGTCCCCATTCTCTACGGAGACCCGAAAGAGCCCTGCACCATCTAGAAGAGAAATAGAAATTTCGAAGGTTATAAGAGAGGCATTGGAGCCCGCTCTGATCCTAGAGGATTATCCGAGGACTGCCATCGATGTTTATATAGAGGTGCTTCAGGCCGATGGTGGTTCAAGGGTTGCTGGTATCACGGCCGCTGCTACAGCACTCGCCGATGCTGGGATCAATATGAGAGATCTTGTAACAGGTTGTGCAGCGGGTAAAGTAGATGGCCAGATCGTCCTCGATCTTAATGACATAGAGGATAAAGAAGGTGAGGTGGATATGCCGATCGCGGTCATGTTAAATCTAAATCAGGTGACTTTATTCCAATTGGAGGGAATACTTACCCCAGAGGAGTTTAAACGGGCTTTTGAAATGGCTCTGGAAGGTTGTAAAAAGATCTATCAAATTCAGAGGGAGGCGCTCATTAAGAAATATTTTGGTAGTGCTGAACCAATACAGGTTGAGTGAGTTGCTATGGCAGCGAAGAAATCGATGATCGTAGAACGGTTAAGAAAGGCCCAAATGATAGAATGTATATCAAAAGGGAAGAGGTTAGATGGCCGTGGCCTTCTCGATTACAGACCGATTGTGATAGAAACGGGGATCATCGAGAAAGCCGAGGGTTCAGCGAAGGTGAGCATCGGTAATACACAGGTAATTGCAGGGGTTAAAGTTGAGGTGAGCGAACCATTTCCCGATACCCCCAACGAAGGGCTTTTAGTTGTGAATGCGGAAGTCTTACCACTTGCATCACCCTACACCGAACCTGGCCCTCCGGATGAAGATGCTATAGAGTTGGCAAGGGTTGTGGATAGGGGTATTCGAGCATCTGGAATGATCGACCTATCAAAACTGGTTTTAGTAGAAGGTGAAAAAGTCATTGCAATATATGTCGATGTGAGTATGTTAGATTTGGATGGTAATCTCTTCGATGCAACATCTTATGCAGTAGTATCGTCCCTTCTCACCGCTCGAATCCCTAAATTCAAAGTCTCAAACGAAGGAAAGGTTGTGAAGTTAGATGAATATGTTCCATTGCCTATAAGAACGTTACCAATATCTGTAACGATGGCAAGAATCGGTGATGCACTTATCGTAGATCCCACCCATGAGGAGGAGTTGGTCATGGATGCAAGAATTACCCTCACCATCGATAGTGAAGGGAATTTATGTGCAGGGCAGAAAGGATGCTCCGGTGTTTTATCCTTTGAACAGATCAAACTCGCCTGCGAAACTGCAATAGTTAAAAGTAAGGAGATCAGAGAGATAATAAAGAAGGCGACCGGATATGGGAAGGGGTAAAGTGACATCCAGTTTACCGGGATTGGGTGCAAAGTATGGTGCTACACTGAGAAAACGGTATAGTAAAGTAATTAGACTTTTAAAGTCGAAAAGAAGATGCCCACAATGCGGTTCACTTAGATTTAAAAGGATAGCGATAGGAATATGGGGATGTCCGATCTGCAACTTTAAAGTCGCCGGTGGCGCATACGACATATCTGTAGAATCGATTCAAAGTTGAGTTATTCACATACACCTTTTATTAAAAAGATCGAGGTAGAAATCTCTGTAAAGCTTGATGAAGCTTACTTAGAGAGTGTCTACAGAGCTTTAATGCCCGAAGTGGTAGTAAAGCGCTCCACAGAGTTAAAAGTGAATAAAGAGGGTGATAAACTCTGGTTATACATAAATGGTGATAGTATTTCTCAAATTCGTGCAGTGATCAACTCATATCTGAGATTGATTAAAGTAGCGAACGAAGTTTTATCCATCACAACTTATAAGTAAAGATCGACTTTATTTAGCTCCAACTATTCATTGTGGCAGAGTGTCAGATTCGATCATCACCGATTCATTCTACTCCCATAAAAATTTTATTTATGTTTCTACTTGTATAATTGGTATGAGTAGGGAAGAAATCCCACCATGGCTTCGTGAACAATTGGTAAGATTTGAGCAGCTCCAACAGAATTTACAAGCGATCCTACTACAAAAGCAACAGGTAGAGCTCGAGCTCGCCGGGATTGAAAAGGCCATCAGCGAATTGAAGAAGATCGGCCCAAATGATGTAGTGTACAAGTCTGCCGGACCTTTACTGATCAGAGTAAAGCGCGATAGTATTTTGAGCGAGTTGGAAGAGAAGAGAGAGTTAGCGAATACGAGAGTTATGGTTTTAGCAAAACAAGAGAGTAGGGTAAGAGAGAGTGTAAGAGAGCTTCAAATGAAGATCGATGAGGCGATCAGAGGGAAGACCCGACCATCAGAGAGTCAGGCTTCTTGAAAAGGAAGGATCTAATTCTCCCTATAGTTAAAGAGAAGGTCAAGCGTATACAAATTATATGCCATCGCCATGCAGACGTAGATGCGTACTGTTCAGCTTACGCACTCTCAAACATCTTAAAGAAGGTCTATAAAGGGGTTAGGGTATCGATCACAGCGCCCGAAGGTTTAAGCATCCTTGCCAAGAGGGTTCAAAGTAGCTTCCCAGCAAAGGTGATCGAAGAGCCCAAGCTCTTCAATGTCGATTTGGTAATTATAGTAGACACAGGAAATGCTTCTCTTATTGAAGGGTTGTTAACCCAATTAAGAGCATCGAAAACGATCAAGATCGCCATCGACCATCACCCGCTCGATCGATCGATAAGCTCTATAACCGATTACGTATTTGTAGATGAGGAGGCTTCTGCAACCAGTGAAGTAATCTACAATATTGCGAAAGCTAATAAACTCAATATTACAAAGAAAGTGGCACAGGCTCTATTGATCGGAATACTGTTCGATTCACAGCACCTTACAATAGCAAAGTGCAGAACATTAAAAGTGGTAAGTGAGTTGTGTGATTTGGACGCTTCAATAACAGAAGCGAGAAAGGTTTTAAGTATTCAACGAGAGCCTTCAGAAACGATCGCTCGCCTTAAGGGTGCCCAAAGGTTAAAGATCTATCGTTTGGGCAAGTGGTTCTTCGTTGTTACACATGTAGGATCTTTCCACGCTTCCGTTGCTAGGGCTCTGATAGATCTGGGAGCCGATGTGAGTTTCGCAGCTTCATACGAAGATAACTATACGAGAGGAAGTTTAAGGGCATCGAACCTATTCTCACTAGAAGCGAAGATCCATCTAGGCTTAGATATAGCGAAAGTGGTCGCATCCGAATTAAATGGAACGGGCGGGGGGCATCCCACAGCTGCATCACTCACCGTCAAGGGCGATTTTGAAAGTACAGTTCGATCTATACTAAGGATATTATCAAGTAAGTTGGGGGAGGGGTTTAAAGAAATTTTGTAAATTAAGCTTATATCGATCCTCATTTAGGGAATGGATAGTAAAAGATTGCAAAATATTAAGATTTGAGGGGTTCAAAATAGATGAGCAAGCTGATAAGTATTAAGGATTACAGCTTCACCTATGCAGGTAGTAGCAAACCTGCCCTCACCGATGTAAATCTCGATGTTGGAGAGGGCGAAATGGTCATCATCGCTGGGCCGAGCGGGTGTGGTAAATCTACACTACTTAGATCGCTCATCGGCCTTATTCCACACATGTACAGCGGAATCCGTTCAGGTAGTGTGATTGTAGATGGTCTTGACGTCTCTCAAACACCGATAAGCGAGTTAGCTAAAAGGATCGGCTTCGTATTTCAAAATCCTGAAAATCAGATCTTTATGTTCTCTGTTGAGCGTGATGTAGCATTTGGTCTCGAAAATCTACAATTGCCGAGGGATGAAATTCAGGAGAGAGTAAGGTGGGCGTGTGAGCTTTTGGGAATAACAGATCTGATGGAGAGGGCACCTTATGAACTTTCGGATGGGCAGAAGCAAAGGGTTGCATTGGCTGGCGTTATAGCTATGAAACCACGCATACTGATCCTCGATGAACCGACTTCGTTGCTCGACCCTTACACAGCACGAGAGTTGATCGACCTTGTTAAAAAGCTTCATGATACATTAGAGATTACGGTGTTGATCGTAGAGCATAGGCTCGATCTCCTCTTAAATGTTGCTTCAAGAATCGTGGTCATGAATGAAGGGAGAATAATCTTAGATGGTAGACCAGAAGAAGTTTTAACGAGAAAGGAAGTGATGTTGATAGGAGTGAGTGTACCTACTATCATAAGATTGCAAAACCTTTTAAGAGAAGCTGGTGTGAATCTGGGTAGAGTAAGTTTATCGACGATAGAACTTGCAGATAGGTTGAATGTGATTCTCCGTGATAACATTTGAATCTGTAACCTATACGTATCCGAGCGGAGTTACAGCCCTTAAAGATATCAATATTCAAATCAAGGATGGTGAATTGATAGCTATTGTAGGTGAGAATGGTGCTGGTAAGACTACGCTCATAAGGCATATCAACGGCCTTTTAAAGCCTTCGGTTGGTAGAGTGTTGGTGGATGGTTTAGATACGAGAAAGGTGAGTGTTGCCGAACTTTCTCGCAAAGTGGGCATCGTCTTTCAAAATCCAGATCATCAACTATTCTCGGAGAGCGTTGAAGATGAAATTAAATTCGGTTTAAGGAACTTTGGTTTCACAGAGGATGTAATTAAGAGGCGTGTAGAGTGGGCTCTTAAATTTTTTGATCTTGAAGATTATCGTAGATCATCTCCATTTATATTAAGTGGGGGAGAGAAAAAGAGGCTCTGCTTAGCAGTCGTTTTAGCGTGGGATCCGAAGGTCCTCATATTGGATGAGCCCACCGTCGGTCAAGACTTTATTCAGAAAGAGCGGCTCGGTCAGATTATAAAGATGCTACTAACTCAAAACAAAACTGTCATTATAGTATCTCATGACATCGAATTCATCTGGCCTCTTCAGCCAAGGATGATAATCATGTCGAAAGGGAGGATAATAGCAGACTCGCTTTCAGAGGAGGTATTCCATAATAATTCATTGATTAAGGAGGCACATTTGATCAAGCCCCAACTGGTAGAGCTTTACGAAAGGTTAAGAGTAAGGCCGGAGAAGCCCTTTCCAAATGTTTATGAAGCGAGAGCCTGGTTTATTAATAATCTCCGAGGTCTTCGAGGTCGATAGATGTGTATTGGATTGCAAGTGGCTTCTTATTTCGAAGGACCGATTCGATCATACAAAGGCTCGATCCTCGGGTCAGATTGTTAATCTCGTTGATGTTATTTACACTCGCCCTGATCAGTGACTCATTGATCAAGATTTCGATAACATTACTTACCATTGTAAGCCTAGCTTTGATGGGCCGTATATTGAAGAGAATGGGGCGAACAACGTTACTTTCGTCTACGTTCGCCATCTTCATATTTTTGATCAACCTCCTCCTTGGTTATGGTTTGATAGTAGCCCTCGTTTTAGCACTCAGATTTGTAGCCATCATAACTTCTACATCCTTCTTCTTCCTCACCACCTCACCAGATGAATTAGAATATGTGATGAAGTGGTTTCGTTTACCCCAAGATATCATATTCGCCTTTGTGACTGCGGTACGCTTCGTACCAGTACTCATGATAGATGCTTTACAGATCATAGATGCTCAAAGATCGAGAGGTTTAGAGCTCGATAAAGGCCGTTTTCATAAAAGGGTTAAGAACTTCATACCGATACTCGTACCTCTTGTGATAGACGCCATAATGAGAAGTAGCGAATTGGCAGAGGCGATGGAGGTAAGGGCTTACGGTGCAACAAAAAGGCCTACAAGTCTATACGTGTTAAAGATGCGCAATAGAGATAAAATCGCAATTGTATTAAGTATAATACTATTCGTCTTTGCCATTTACTCCTACATGTATTTTAGTTTGTGAAAAGTTTTTCAACCGGGCGATTGATAATTAATTGGGGGTTGGGTTTGAGTGAAAACGCTGGTGCAGCTGTTAAGAGCAGTATCTTCGGTCTAACGACGATGATCACTCAAAACCTATCGAAGGTCTCGGAAGAACAGATCGGTATTGGTATAGATGTCCTTCTCAAGCATCGAAATAATAAGATCCTAGTGGTGGGTGCTGGTAGAAGTAGTCTGGTCGCTAAAGCCTTCGCCCTCCGATTACTGCATCTAGGTTACAACGTACATGTGTTAGGAGATACTTTAGTACCATCGATCGATGAAAAAGATCTAGTTATAGCAGTCTCAGGTTCAGGGACTACGAGGCTCGTAGTCGCCGCTGTCGAGGCTGCAAAGCATGTCGGTGCGAAGGTCTTGGCGGTGACTTCATTCCCGGACTCACCCCTAGGAAGATTGGCAGATTACATCATCGAAGTAAAGGGGAGGATCTTAGGATCTGAAGAAAGTGGGAGAGATTATTTTTCTCGCCAAATTTTGGGGCTCCATGAACCACTCGCCCCACTTGGTACACTCTTTGAGGATTCATGCATGATTCTATTCGATGCGATGGTAGTTGTGCTACTGGATAAGCTCAAAATGAGTGAAGAAGAGTTAAAAAAGAGGCATGCAAATATAGAGTGATAAAAAATTGAAAAATTGATCTGGAACCATCTTTTATTTGAGAAGGTTCATCATTTATGAATTTTAAATAATTCGAGTATAGCCCTATGATAAACTCTAATACTCTCTAAATATTCTTTTATCTCAATATATTCATCAGGGGTGTGAGATAAACGAGGGTTTCCTGGACCATACGTCGCTACAGGGATTTTTAATACGTTGCCCAGGATATTCATATCGCCAGTACCGGTTTTATAGATCAATCTGGGCCTTATACCTTGTGTATTGAGAATCGCTCTTACTAAAGCCCTCACTACAGGAGAGTTTACATCGACCTTGAACGGTTCGGTTATATCGATAATTTCGGTTAATACCTTCGTTTCATCGATATTGAATTTCGAAATGATACCATTCAATTCTTCACTGACCTTTGATGACGAATAGCCTACAGGCACCCTCACATTTATCACCATCTCACACCGATTTGGTAGTATAGTATGTAACGAGCCGCCATGAATCTTTATTAGAGAAGCGGTCAACGATCTATGAGTATCATCATCAACCTTACCCCTCTCTTGCTTCGAGATGTATGCTTGTATACTTTGCCATACTTCAAAGGCTCTTTGAATCGCACCTCCATTCGCGATCCAAGGTGCGCTCGCATGGCCCGTCGGTGTTATACAGACTATCTTCAAGCAGATACTCCCACGATAACCTATAGTGATACTAGCGATACCACCAGGCTCCCCAAATATCCCGTAATCGACATTTAGATTCTCTTTTATCAATTCCTTAATGCCTAAACTATTACCTTCTTCATCCACCACTGCAGCTACGATCACCCTCCCTTGGAGATCATCGCCACTTAACCTTGAGGTCGCGATGATCATCGCGGCCAAGGCCGATTTTGCATCTACTGCACCACGCCCATAAATCCTATCACCTTCAACCTTAACGGCCCTAAAACCCGGTACAGTATCCATATGACCACATAGTAATATGGTAGGTTTTCCAGAACCGATCTCTCCAAATACGTTATTCACCCTATCCATCCATACCTTTTTAAATCCTAAATCCTCTTTCATCCATTCGGCTAACCTTTTAGCCAACTTCTCCTCTTTGCGAGGAGGGCTATAGATCCTTAACATATTTATTAAGAATTCTACTTCATCGATACCCAACTTTAGTATTCACTTTGCAACTTCCATCAAGTAATCGATGATCAAGCCCGGTATATCTACACCAGTAGCAGGGACCGTGTTCTTGAATTCGATCGTATGATTGACTTCATGTACTACGAGACCATCTGGAGACTCCATACAATCGACTCCAAATATACCATCTCCGATCGCTTTAGCCGCTTTGACACACAGATCCTCCAGTTCATTGGTAATAGGGCAATTCACAGCCTTCGCCCCCCTTGCGGTGTTCGTCCTCCAATCACCAGTCGTAGAAACTCTGTATATGGCAGCTACAGCTCTATCACCGATTACGAAGCACCTTATATCACGAGGGGGGCGTTTCACCAACTCCTGTAGATAATAAATCTGATAGAGTGGAGATAGATGTTCACGATGTTCACATATAGCCTGTGCCGAATCTGAATCCTTTACCAATGAAATCAGCCTCCCCCAACTCCCGATCGTGGGCTTCATGATCGCAGGGTAGCCCAACTCATCTAAAGCTCGAAGAGAGCCCTTTGTGGAGAAGGATACCATCGTCTTGGGCATCGGAACACCAGCGTTCATCAACTTTAATGTACAGAAGAGTTTATTCCCCGCGGTCAATATAGCATTAAAGCAATTTACAACCTTCAGACCCTTACTCTCTAGAAGTGCTGTAAGATGAAGGTTCCGAAAGTAGCTCACACACCTTTGAAGAACGACATCGCCAAATTTAGATTTTAGACCATTATCGTTCAGATCGAAGTAGAGGTCTGTAGGGTTTACTAATTGAAGCTCTACATTCTTTCTTTTAGCAGCCTCGATTATAGATTTCTCTTCCCATCTCACATAATCATAAACCATAGATATCTTCAAATCACTCGCCCCAATCCTCACCCTCGATCCGGGCAGGGCGAATCTGGAAGTTGTCACTTTCTTTGTAAACCTCGTACGCTGCACCACAATCGGGGCATGAGACGATCTCGCCTTCGATTACATCTTTGGGGATGGTGATTCTAGCATCACATTCTAAACACCTTATCATGGCATCACCTCACTCTAACGATTGATCTTTATGATATATAGTATTTAACGATTTACGTTACGAGTTTAGCGAACAACACGTAATATTATGATGCTGTTTGTATTAGCAACACCTTCAACTTTGCGAATATCGTCTATGCATTGATTGATTTCAGCGATATTCGAAGCAGAAATGATTACCGCAATATCGTATTGACCAGTTATCTCGTAAACAACTTCAACACCTTTAAGCTTTCTCAATTTCTCTGAAACATCGTGTGTAGGTGTTGAGGGTGCGACAGAGATCAATGAGATAGCATTTACACCCCTTCCCGTATCTATCTCTGTAGTGAAGCGTTTGATCACCCCACGCTTGATCAAATTTTGAACCCTTCGCCTTACCGCTGCCTCCGATAATCCGACCAATCTAGCGATCTTCACGAAAGATGCTCTTCCATCATCCTTTAGTATATTAAGAATCTCTTCATCCTTCTTATCAAGGGTAGAATGTGGCATATTCGTACACAATTTATTGTATGGGGTCTTTTATCTGGATAACGGTGAAAGATCCTATAACCCTCTCACCCTCTCTTCTTCGCCAAGTAAACGGTCTAAAACATCTAATGTAAACTTGATTTGCTCCTCTCTGATCACCAACGGTGGTAAAAAACGTAATACATTCCTCCCAGCGTAGAGTAATAGAACACCTTCTCTGATCCCATTAAGTAAGATATCCTTGACATCGAAGCGAGATTCTAGACCGAGCATCAGACCTAAACCTCTTACTTCACGGACTATCTTATGCTTCTTAGCCAATTCTTCCAGACCGGATTTGAAGATGCTACCTAACCTTGCCGCCCTCTCCACTAGATTATTCTCTAACAGATAGTCGATGGTAGCAGAAGTAGCCGCACAGGCGAGGGGGTTTCCACCGAATGTGCTCGTATGATCTCCGGGCTTGAAGACCGACATGATCTCACCCTTTGCCAAAGTCGCTCCGATCGGAAAACCACCACCGATACCTTTAGCCACACACATAACATCCGGCTCGACATTCCAATGCTGGGCACACCACATCTTCCCGGTTCTACCGAATCCCGATTGAATTTCATCGAAGATCAATACCACATTCTTTCGATCACAGAGCTCTCTGAGACCTTGAAGGAAACTATCTGGAGCTACATGTATACCACCCTCACCCTGTATAGGTTCGATGATGATCGCAGCGGTATTGTTATTCACCAACTCCTCGACCTTCTCTAGATTACCGAAAGGAGCGAACTTTACATTTGTGAGTAAGGCAGAATAAACTTCACGATACTTTGGGTTCCACGTGGCCGATAATGCTCCAATGGTCTTGCCGTGAAAACTTCCGGTCATGGCAATTATCTCTGATTTACCTGTATACTTTACGGCGAGTTTGAGTGCACATTCTACAGCCTCCGCTCCACTATTCGCTAAATACACTCTATCCAAACCCTTCGGTGCTATAGAGATGAGTTTCTCGAGTAGAGTGGCCCTCACGTCATTGTAGATCGAGCCATGGCACGTGATCAACCGCTCAGCCTGTCTTTTGATCGCCTCTACAACCTTAGGATTACAATGCCCCACCAACGCTGCACCATAACCGCCCATACAATCTACATACTCTCTCCCATTCACATCCCACACACTTGCACCCGAACCTCTCACGATAGCGATGGGCATCTTCTGGTATACTGGAGCAAAGTACCTATCCTCCAATTCCTTGATGAGCTCCCAATTCAATCGATTCACCTACTTTGTGATCATCGTACCGGACTTACCATCGATAGCCGATAGAAGTGGATGATCACTCTTACCCGAACAGATTACAGCCCTCTCAACACCCATCTTTAGAGCCTCTATCGAAGCTAGTACCTTGGTCTTCATACCGAAACCGATCTTGGGCATCAATCGCTCCGCTTCTTCTAAAGTCAACTTCTCTACAACCTTATCATCGATGATGATACCTTCAACATCCGTAAGAAAGATTATGAGATCTGCTTTGATCGCGCCAGCTACGTATGCCGCAGCCCTATCACCATCGACATTCAATAATTCTGATTCTTCACCTATAGCTACGGGCGCTATTACCGGTAGATAACCTTGATTGAGAATAAGGTTCAACAGTTCTGAATTCACTTGAGAAATCTTACCCGTATAACCCCCATCGATGATCCTCTTCCTACCCCTTTCGTCAACGACTACCAATCTTTTCTTACGCTCAGCCTTCAGAATCCCTCCATCTACACCCGAAAGGCCCAATGCACGTAGCCCTACCTTGTGCAGGGCTGCCACGATCTCTTTATTGATCAATCCAGACATCACCATCGTGTATATTTCGATGGTCTCTGAATCGGTATATCGACTTCTGATACCATCGGGCGATACGATGAACTCTTGCTTCTTACCCAACTTCTCAGCTATCTCGGTTACCTTGCGCCCACCCCCATGCACTAATACGAGCTTTCCTCTTCGGTTGAGCTCAACCACATCATCTATAATGGTGGGGTTGATACCCTCACCAAGAATCGATCCGCCGACTTTTACCACGGTTATCAAGTCGATCACACGGGGTGTAAGCCGGGGCTCTCTAGACCGAGCCTTTCATCGAAGTTGAGCATAAGATTCATACATTGTACAGCGGAGCCAGCGGCACCCTTTATCAGATTATCGGTGGCTGATAAAATAACCAATCTCTCTACGTGCTCATCGATTTCAAATCCGACATCACAGTAATTCGAACCGATGACGACCTTTGGATCGGGTAGCTTATAGAGGCCCTTCTTATCCTTCACGATCCTAACGAAGGGTTCTTGCTGGTAAAAGCTTCTAAAGATCTTCCACAATTCTTGTGTGGTAAACCTCCTCGTAGTAAAGACATGGTTCGTACACAAGATTCCTCTAACCATATTTACAGCATGAGGAGACATGGAGACCTTCACTTCATCACCCGCTATTCTACTGAGCTCTTGCTCAATTTCGGCAGTGTGGCGGTGGCCTACGGGCTTGTACGCCCTTACTACACCGAACCGTTCGGCATGGTGTGTAGCGATACTCGGCTTAATGCCTGCACCCGATGAACCGATCTTCGCATCGACGACTATATGCTTCTTATCTACTTCATTGCTCTTCATCAGTGGTGCGAGTGCGATGATCGCGGTTATCGCCATGCACCCTGGACACGCTACTAAATTTGAATTTCTTATCTCTTCACGATGAAGTTCAGGAGCACCGTAAACGAACTTCTTCAATAGATCTGGATACGGATGCTCGTAACCGTACCATTTGACGTAATCTTCAGGGTTCTTCAACCGAAAGTCCGCACTTAGGTCGATGATTTTAAGACCGATGTTGACCAAATTTGGAATCATCTTTACAGCGGTACCGTGTGGAACCGCTGTGAATACTACATCACACTTATCTGACAATTCATTTAAATTCTCGACCGTAAATTGCAAATTGGTCAAGCCTCTCAAATTCGGATGTACTCTAAAGACGTATTCACCCTTATACTGGCGTGAGCTTGCGAAGGTCACTTCGACCTCTGGATGTAGTAAGAGTATTCTGAGAAGTTCACCACCGACGTAACCAGACCCTCCCACGATTCCAACCTTTACCATAAACTCACCTCTTCCACTCTCTAATCGCGTATTCTAAGATCGCTTTAGCGATATCAACATTACTCACAGAAGAAGCTCCTCGAAACTCGACCCTGCTATTCACTTCATGTACCAAAATACCTCGATCACTCTCCATCATATCCACAGCCAAGACACCATTTCCTACAGCTTCGGCAGCACCTAAAGCCAAATCTTCTAACTCCTTGGTCATTTTGCAGGGTTCTGCCTTACCACCTCGCGCTATATTCGTTCTCCAATCTCCGGGCGGAGCGTAGCGATAGTAAGCTGTAATCACTTCATCACCTACCACGATACACCTAATATCCCTCGGAGGGCGATGGATATACTCTTGAATATAATAGATCTGGCTCAAGGGATTATTCATAAGTTCACGAGCCTCGATTATGGACATCGCTGTATCTCTATCTTTTAAAGGTGCAACCAACCTTCCCCAACTACCCGTAACTGGCTTCAATACGGCTGGATAACCTAAACGCTCTACAGCATCTAGGGCAGATGCCGATGTAAATGAGACGATTGTTTTGGGCGTGGGTATATTCGATTTTACCAATTGTAGAGTCGTTAGAAGTTTATTGCCACACACTTCAGCGACCTTATAAGAATTGATTACCTTAATGCCTTTACTCTCTAAGAAAGCTGTTAGGTGAAGGCCTCTAAAGTGGCTTATACACCTTTGAAGTACGACTTCACCAAATTCTTCGTGGAGTGTTTTTGGTTCCACATGTACATCGAGCAGATACACCTTTGCATCGATGGGTCGAATATCGATCCCCATCTCTTTAGCCTTTACCTCTAACCTTTTCTCCTCCCATCCCACTCGATCGTAGAATAGACCGATCTTTACCAATTCATTCTCCCCAATCTTCTCCAACCATCTCAGCAGCTCTCAATTCAACCTTTCCAGAACTCACCTTGATTACTTCAAAGTCCGCACCACAATCGGGGCATGAGACGATTTCTCCTTCTACCACATCATCGGGTAATTTGATTTCACCTTCACATTCTAAACACTTTGCTTTCATCAACCCTTCACCCTTTTTAACGAATCTATTTTCTCACGCAGCAGATTGGATGCACTCTCCAATTTTGATCTACATTCAGAGACCCAACGCTCCAAGATATCCAATTTAGATTCATAAAGATTTATCATCTTTTTAACTTCGGATGGGCTCGGACCTCCGATGACACATCTAGCTTCAATTGCTCTTCTTACATCTAATACATTCCTTAATTCGCTCATCGGTATATCAACCCTCGATCCGGTCATCCTTTCGATGATTTTATCCAACTCACCGATCGTTTCACCAAGGCTCGCGCCCTTCTCAATAGCTCTCTTCACAAGGGCGCCCACGATCCTATGTGAGATCCTAAAGGGTATGTTGAACCTCTGGGTCAGATAATCTGCCAGATCTGTAGCCAAGAGCATATCATCCTTGATCAATTCATTCAAACGGTTCACATTAAACTTTACTCTTTTCATCATACCATTCATAACCTTTAATGATGTGAGGGTTACTTTGCATGCATCCCAGAGTTTTGGGGTTAGATCCTGTAGATCGAGGTTATAACTGTATGGTAGAGAGTTAAGGATGGAGAGTGATGCGATAAGGTCTCCGTAGATCGTTGAAGTTTTCGATCTGATCATCTCCGCGACTACAGCATTCTTCTTCTGTGGCATAATACTACTTGTAGATGCATATTCATCGGGAATCTCTACGATACCAAATTCATAAGTGCTCCATAGGATCAATTCTTCAGCCATTCTACTCAGATTGGTCATCAATAATGAAAGGTCTGAGATCACCTCTACAGCGAAGTCCCTTGCACTAACAGCATCGATAGAGTTTACCACTAACCCTTCAAAGCCCAAGAGCGAAGCTGTCAACTCTCTATCGATCTTTAAACTCGTCGTAGCGAGTGCAGCAGAACCCATGGGGCTTATATTGATACGGTTGTACGCATCTCTCAATCTATAACCATCTCTTATCAGAGCTTCACAGTAAGCGAGTAGATGGTGCGCCAAGGTTACTGGTTGGGCATGCTGAAGGTGTGTATAGCCTGGAATGATAGTTTCTAAATGCTCCATCGATCTTTGGATGATCGTTTTACATAGTGCTATGAGGTTTGAGGTTATATCCAAGACGTACTCTCTTAACACCATCCGTATCGCCGTCGCCACCTGGTCATTTCTACTCTTTCCCAGGTTCAATTGTCCACCTATCTCCTCACCCACCTTCTTGATCACGAACGATTCAATATTCATATGAACATCTTCCAACTTCGGATCCAACTTTAGATCATGAGGTATAGATTCTAACGCTTCAAGGCATTTGATACCATACTCATATTTTATCAATCCGCATTCGATCAGCATGACCATGTGTGCCTGATTGATCATGATCACGGGCTTTACCAACGGTTCATCGTGTGAAACGGATGAAGTGTACTCTATAGCTTCATGGGCGAACTCCTCAAGCCTCTCTCCCCTCAGTAGATCCACGGCCATAGATCTCACTATCCTCGACCTTCTTCTTTCTTATCAGATTGGCAATATGGGATTGTAAGCCCCACAGATGTATGAAGCCTATCGAAGCCCTTTGATCGAATGTCGATGAAGAATCGTAGGTTGCCAAAGCGTAACTATACAATGAATATGGTGAGGATCTACCAACGACCCTTACACTCCCCTTATACATCTTTAATCTCACTTTACCTTCGACGAACTTTTGAGTCGAGTCTATAAAGGCTTGAAGATCCATCCTCAATGGCTCCATCCAAAGTCCACTATACACCAACCAAGCCCATTCTTGTTCGACAAAAGATTTGAAGGCCAATTGGTGCCTCGTTAGAACGAGCTTCTCCAGATCCTTATGGGCTTCGATTATACAGGTCGCTGCGGGATATTCGTAAACTTCCCGCGATTTGATCCCTACGACCCTATCCTCTATATGATCTATAACCCCTATGCCATGCTCTCCTGCAACCTTGTTAACATACTGTATCAAACTCACAGGATCCATCTTCTGCCCATTCACAGCTATAGGCACACCTTCTTTAAATTCGAGCTCTAAATACTCCGGTCGGTCCGGTGTTTTATCCAAAGGCTTTGTCCATTGAAAGACTTCATGTGATGGTTCATGGTAAGGATCCTCCAAGGGGCCACTCTCGATCGATCTGCCCCAAAGGTTTTGATCGACACTGTAGATGGATCTTTTTATCTCGAGCGGGATGTTATGCTTCTTCACATATTCGATCTCCTCATCACGTGATAGGTTCCAATCCCTTACCGGTGCGATGATCTTCAAATTTGGATTAAGGGCCTTTATAGTTATATCAAAACGTACTTGATCGTTACCCTTACCGGTACAACCGTGTGCAACTGTAGTAGCACCCTCCTTCTCTGCCACCTCTACCAACTTTTTAGCAATTAATGGCCTCCCTAGAGCTGTGCCCAGAGGATACTTTCCTCCGTAAAGTGCATTCGCCTTTATCGCGGGGAAGATGTAATCTACTGTGAATTCCCTTAAAGCATCTATTGAATAATGTTTGATCGCACCTAGAGCCTTCGCCCTTTCAGCGATTTCATTCAGATCTTCAACCTGGCCTATATTTACCGTAACGGTTATAACATCCATATTGTACTTCTCTTGGAAGTACTTTATAGCTACAGAAGTGTCCAGGCCTCCCGAATAGGCTAACACTACCCTTTCTTTCACCATACTACCATGTAACTGCACGATACATTTTTATATTTTTTGGTCAATATTGTTCTAGATATAAATATGTTTGTACCAAAATTGGTCAAACCTTCGATTTCGAATGCAGTACGTGAGATTATAGATGCTGACCTATCTTTTCAGGATGCGTTGCATAGGGGCTATGCGAATATCAGCGCTATAGCACGAATAATCAAACCAAGGGTTGAAGAGATCGTGGGAAGGAAGGTGAATGTCGAGAGTATAATAACTTCATTAAAGAGGTTGAAGATCGAGTATAAGCAGACCAATCCATCTATTCGATCGGTAATAGCGCGTAGCACGATCAACGTGAGGACGGATGTGGTCAAGATATCTGTTGAAAAGACTAAGAGGACACTTGAGGTAGTTAGGAGCGTATTGGCAAGTTATCAAGAGGAGTTTCTCCAGGTATCGGAAAGTATCTCCGCGATAACCCTCATCTTCGATCAGAAGTTGTTAGATAAAGTAAAGTCGGCATTTAAAAGTGAAGATATTCTTGAAGAGGCTTCAAATCTGGCAGCCATAATCGTGCACAGCCCTAAAGATATAATCAAGACACCGGGTTGTGCGATCGCTTTTTACAATCAGGTTTCACGCAGAAGGATCAATATCGAAGATACCGTCAGCTGTTATACCGATACTATAATAGTGGTGAAGATGGATGATGTGAGTAAAGCCTTTACAGCCCTGACCGAATTGATATCAGCTTCAAGAAGATCGGTCTAAAATCATCGATTTATACCTCCACTTTAATGATCATCAAGCCTTCTTTTGAAGGATCTTTTAACTTATCTATCATACTGCGAGGAATATCTTTGGCAGCGGCCCTGCATTTAACGGCCAACGTCCTTTTGCATACATAGTTACTCTTTCTTACCACAATATCCCGTTCATCCTCCAATGTGAGAAATGGATCGCCAGAGGCAGATGTCTTAAAGATTTCATCATCCACGATCAATTCGATATGCACTATAGCGTTATGTGAGCGGATAAAACTCTTGATCTCTTCATTTAAATCTCTACACGCTTTATTCGCCCTCACCCCTATTATACATGTTCCTCTTTGTGTGATCGATTCATCCTTAGTTATTTCGAATGTAGTATGATGTGTAGCTCGAATTAAAGGATGGCCATAAAACTTTACCGAATCGATAGCCTCCATCTAAATTGATCGATCGATCCAGTTACATTTTAACCCTTCTAACATCATAGAAAATAAAAGATTTAAATCACCATTGATAACCACTTTAGTAGTGATAGAGTTTGTTCCCAGCCGCTGCAGGTTACGATAGAGCTATTACAGTATTCTCTCCTGATGGAAGGCTTTACCAGGTCGAATATGCGATAGAGACCGTTAGAAGAGGGACTTTGGCCGTTGGGATAAAGACACCACAAGGAGTAGTATTGGCTGCAGAAGAGAGGGTAAGGAAGCTTCAATCGGCCACCGCAACTCAAAAGATCTTTCAAGTGGATGATCACATCGGTGTCGCAGCTGCGGGCTATATACCCGATGCACGTGTCCAAGTAGATTATGCAAGGGTTATAGCGCAAAGTAATAAGTTGGTCTACGATGAGGCCGTCGATGTCGAAACTGTCGCCCGAAGAATCGCCGATCTTGCCCAGCAATATACTCAATATGCAGGTGTGAGGCCGTTCGGTGTTTCTTTAATATTCGCGGGCATCAGCAGCCATGGTGCACAATTATACCTTACAGATCCTAGTGGTACATATTTGGAGTACAATGCCGTGGCGATCGGTGCGGGGAGCGATCAAGTGACAGCATATCTGGAGCAGAATTATAATGAAAATATGAGTTTAGAGGAAGCGATCCTCCTGGCCATCGAATCGATATACCTCGTTAGTGAAGATAAAGTAGGAACCCGCCACATTAAGTTGGCGGTAATAGATACCACTACGAAGAAGATGAGGTTTCTTTCTCAAGAGGAGATAAAGAGTTACGCAGATAAAGCGAGGACGAGGAAAGGTTCATCATCGATTGATTGATTCTATCAACAACCTTATAGTCTTTAATGGATCTTTATAAAGAAGTGATAACCGTTCACCCCTTTCATTAAGAATCTTCTTTAGAACGTATATCAGCAGTAAGAGGCTAAAGAGATGAATGATGAGATGGGCTTGAATCGGGCCAAACCATACCACGAGAGGGCCAGTAATGTAAGTCGGGCCCATCTGCCAGAAGATCGGATTGTATTCGTGATGTAATGTATCGATCGATACATGTAGAAGCGCACCTACAATCGCTGAAGTGATCAGATTAAAGTTTAACGTAAGAGGCTTAAGATTTGGGAGGCCTATACTCTCAAGATTGATGCGTGTGAGTATGTATGCGATTAGAATGGCTAGGGCCGGATCGATCGTGAATACTCCGATCAAAGAGTGTGTTACCAATCTATTTGGATATATACCCATGAGCATCAGGATAGAATTTTCGACATCGGGTACAAATGAAGCTACGATGAGTGTTAGAGTGTTAAGGCTATTAAACCTCCACTTTAACAACCATGGATACGCAAAATGAAGGGGTGTGAACGGCATATATGCTAACCTCATATGTATCTATCGATATTACACATTATACTACTCTTCTTTGGTTCGTTTGATATAAAGATTTGCAGAGGATTTGTCTTCTGTTTAATTCATCATCGATAGATTTTTAAAATAAAATAAGAATAGTGATAAAAACATAAGTGATGGTTTTTTATGATACCGCCTCCTTACCTTGTATCATACGCCATTACAAAGAGATGTAACCTCAAGTGCAAACATTGTTATAGTGATGCTGTAGATAAACCTGCACCTGACGAGTTATCAACTAGAGAAGCGAAGAAGCTCTTAGATGATATTGCAAATTGGGGAATAAAACTCCTCATTCTAGATGGAGGTGAACCTCTTTGTAGAGATGACTTTTATGAGATTGTTAAATATGCTTCAAGTAAGGGGATTAGAGTTGTAGTCGGAAGTAATGGTACACTTATCGATAAACAAAGCGCCATCAAGATGAAGGAAGTAGGTGTACAATGTGTAGCTATATCTATCGATGGAGCTAAGCCCGAAACTCACGACTCTTTTAGAGGAGAGGATGGAGCATTTTTTAGAGCTATTGAAGGGGCAAAGAATTGTAAAGAAGTAGGTTTGCCATTCCAATTTAATATTGTGATCAGAAGACAAAATATTCATGAAGTTCCAGATATACTTAAGTTAGCTATTGAAAGTGGAGCGAATGCTGCAGAGTTTTTCGATCTGGTACAAGTCCAAAGAGTTAAAGAGAGATGTTATGAAGAGATCTTAAGTAAAGATGAAAGGAAAAAGGTTATGGAGTGGTTGGCGGAAGCTCAAAGAGATTGTCCAATACTCATTAGGGTACCAGCATGTCCAATGTACCCTCTAATCCTTAAAGAAAAGAACGTACAACCGAAATACTTCTCAACCCATTTATTGAGAACGATACCATATTATAATCGTGGTTGTGCTGCTGGTATGCCTAATGGTTACATTACAATATTACCAAATGGTGACATTATACCATGTATGCTTCTTCAAATCAAAATCGGTAATGTAAAAGAGGAGAGTATCATCAAAATCTGGAATGAATCACCAATTTTGGCAAAACTCAGATCAAGAGAGTTAGATGGCGAGTGTGGTAAGTGCTTCTATAAAGATGTATGTGCTGGATGTAGAGGAAGGGCTTACGAAGTAACAGGTAATATGATGGCTACCGATCCTGGATGCTGGCTCATCTAATGTAAATCGCAACATCTATTATGTAGAGCATATTTAGTTAGGTTTAGTTAGATAAGTGGGGAAAGTATCATGGTTTATACATTAGTGATAAGGAATTGTAAACTCCCCTTATTTGATGAGATCATCGAAGGAGATTTGTTGATCGATGGAGAAAAGATTGCGGGATTCAGTAAGAGCGGTTTGGTTCAGGCCGATCGTTATTACGATGCTAAAGGGCTCTTAGTTTTACCGGGTGGTGTCGATACACACGTTCATTTCAGAGATCCAAGCTCGAATAAAGCGGAAGATTTTGAAACAGGTAGTTTAGCAGCTGCTCACGGAGGTGTTACTACTGTAGCGGATATGCCCAATACCGAACCGCCCGTAACCGATGTTGAAGCTTTGAGGTTAAAGTTGGAGCGAATAGGTGGTAAGTCGTACGTTGATTATATGCTTTATGGAGGGGCTGGGAAGATGACTATTGCCAATATTATGAGTTTGGCAAGAGAAGGGGTTGCAGGGATAAAGACATTCATGATCAGTAGATTTCCAGCACTCTTGTCTCCAGATACCGAGACGATCAAGGCCGCAATATTGGAGACAAAGAAAGCCAACATACCACTATTGATTCACGCTGAGGATTTAAGTGTGATTAACCACGTTGGTGGTGGAGGAGGGGCAAAATCTTACGCGATCAAGAGGGGTTGTTTATGTGAAAGTCTGGCTGTAGCGAGGGTAGCTGAATTGAATAAACATCTTAAAGGTCATGTGCACTTTGTCCACATAAGTTGTGCTGATAGTCTACGATTGATTCGTTTTTATAAAGATTCAAATATTCGGATCACAGTTGAAACTGCACCTCATTACCTATCATTAACTATGGATGAGCTTGAAAGAAGGGGACCTTATGCAAAGGTAGATCCGCCTCTCAGGACAAGAGAGGATGTTGAAGAGTTATTAAGGGGATTGTGTAATGGCGATATAGATTTTATTGCGAGTGATCATGCCCCTCATATGAAGGAAGAGAAGGAGAAAGGGTTTAAGGATATCGAGCTCGCCCCATCGGGTATGCCTGGTGTTGAAACGATTTTACCTTTTCTCTTAAACCTTTTCAATAAGGGTGTATTGAGCCTAAGAAGGTTGGTAGAAGTATTCTCAACGAATCCAGCGAAGTTCCTAGGCATCTATCCAAGAAAAGGTGCTCTGCAGATAAATGCCGATGCCGATTTAGTCCTAGTAAATCCTAAAGAGGAGTTCAAAGTCTCCAGT
>JANXEG010000018.1 GCA_025058425.1 Nitrososphaerales archaeon | reverse complement strand
CTCCTCCTCGATTTAGTGAAGAAAAGGGGGAGAATACGATACCAACTCTTGATCCCTTTATTCATGAAAAGATCACATTGCGAAATATATCGTGTGATAAATCGATAGCCGAGGCTTTATGTGAGGGTGTATGAGTATGGATGCAGCAAAAGAGTTAGAGAATGCGGCAAGTAGGTATGCGGCAGAAGCGATCAGACTGGATTCACAAGGGGCCCGTGGAATGGCTATCGAAATGTATCAACGGGCGATCGCAACACTCATTAAACTTGCTAAACTATACCCTGATTATAACCTCAATAAATTGTACATGGAAAGGGCTTTAGCCTATCAACAGAGGATTAAGGCCCTTCAAATGGCCCATGGTATCAACATCCAAGAGAAGAATCAGGGGGTGATAAGTGAAAATAGCCATACTGCTGATGGTCATATTAGTAATAGCCCCAAGATGGTTCAATCGCTCAAAGCTTCCTTCTCAGATCTTGTATTAGAGGAGAAGCCCAATGTAAAATGGGAGGATGTTGTAGATCTTGAGGATGCTAAGAGGGCCATTCAAGAATCTATCATATTCCCGACACAACGCCCAGACCTATTCCCATTAGGCTTCCCAAGAGGCATATTGCTATATGGCCCACCGGGTTGTGGGAAGACGATGTTGGCAGCAGCCACCGCGGCCGAGATTAAAGGCCGTTTCATAACTGTCGATGCTGCCTCGATCATGAGTAAGTGGTTAGGGGAGGCTGAAAAGAATGTCGCCCAGCTCTTCGAATATGCGAGGAATATAGTCCTCAATGAAGGTGTTCCGGTGATAATCTTTATCGACGAATTGGATTCGTTACTCGGTTCGAGGAATCAGGAAGTGGGTGGCGAAGTTCGTGTAAGGAACCAATTCCTCAAAGAGATGGATGGGATCTTGGATAAAGGTAAGAAATGCCTTCACCTATATGTGATAGGTGCTACGAATAAACCTTGGTGTCTAGATTGGCCATTCTTACGCCGTTTTCAAAGGAGAATCTACGTACCATTACCAGATCTAAAATCAAGAATCGAGTTATTTAATCTCTACACAGCACCGTTGAAGTTAAGTGAAAATGTCAAGGTGGAGGAGCTCGCGAGGTTAACTGAGGGGTACAGTTGTAGTGATATTCGAGATATCTGCCAATCTGTACAGATTAGGGTCGTGGCGGAGTTGTTCGAAAGTGGTGTAGCGTTGGATAAGACTTCAAAGCCTCGTGAGATTACGATGAATGACTTTAAAGAAGTCTTAAAATCGAGAAAACCGAGCATTTCAAAGGATATGATCAGAGCATATATGGCATGGTCTGAGAATTTTAAAGCATTAGTGTAAGTTGTAAGTTAGTGAAATTTACGGTGTAAGTCTGAACTGATCTCTAGGATAGAGTACAACCTCTCTAATATTCTTCCTTCCTGTCAAAACCATCATCAATCTATCCAACCCCATGCCCCAACCTGAGTGAAATGGCATCCCCCAATCGAAAACCTTCAGATGTGAGGAGAAACTTTCGGGGTCTAGATTCGATTCGATGAGCCTCTCCTTCAACTCTTCCTTCTTCCAGACCCTCATACCTCCCGATGCTATCTCTAAATATCCATACTGTAGATCGAAGGAGTGTGTGAATTCTGGATTATCTTCCTTTACTTTAATATAAAATGGCTTTAACTTTTTGGGCCATTCTGTTATAAAGTAAAATTTGTTACGTTTCTTTCCCAATATGCGGAGAAGGCTATCCGTCAAATCGTCTCCAACCTTAACATCCACACCTTCTCCACGGAGTTCTTCAATAGCTTGAGAGTACGTGATCCTTTCAAAAGGTTTGGTAACCTTTGGAAGGTTGTAATTCAAAATCTCCAATTCCCTTTTACACTGTTCAGATACATCTTTGAATACATTGATGATCACATCTTCAGCAATATCCATCACATCTTCTTCATCACAATAGGCCGCTTCTATATCGATACTGATAAACTCGTTAAGGTGCTTACGGGTATGAGACTTTTCAGCCCTAAAGAAATTGGATATCTCGAATACACGCTCGAGAGATAATGTCAATTGCTCTTTGTACAGTTGTGGACTCTGTGCCAGATAAGCGGGCCTTCCAAAGTAATCGAGGGAGAATAGATTCGCACCCCCTTCGGCTGCTTGGCCGATGATTCTTGATGTATTGACTTCGATGAAACCTTTCTCTATGAATGTCTTTCTGATCGATTGAAGGGCATGGTGGCGAATCTTAAAGATAGCCATGGTACTTGGGTTACGAAGGTCTAAAGCCCTCGCATCCAATCTTATATCGAGCGAGGCTTTAACCCTGCCAGTAGGGTCTATAGGTAGTGGGTGTGCAGCCTCTGCCAAAACCTCTATCTTATCCCCTTCAACTTCAACCTCAAAATCCTTCGCTTTACTCTCTTTAACAACCCCTTCAACCATTATTACACTTTGCCTAGGTATCTTCTTTACCAATTCGAAGACCTCTATAGATGTTTTACTCTTACTAAAGACGGTCTGCGCCTTCCCCATCACATCTCGAATGGTTAAGAAGGTAATGCCTCCTAAAGCCCTTGAATCCTCGATCCAACCGATCAGCTTCACTCTAGCGCCTAACAGACTCTTATTCAACTGTGAAGTGTAGTGTGTCCTCCTTACTTTATCCCCTTTCGAATTCGACAAGTAATTCGATCCCCCTCACTTCTTTTGCGATCTTTATCACCTTCTCTATATCTATCGGGAACTTTTTGGTCTTTCTACCGGGAATTATCACCTTTGTAAGTTTGCTTCCATCCGGGAGCCATACGACATTCACCGTCAGAATTCTAATTGGATAAAATAGATCTTCGAGCATAACTCGATCTGTACTCTCTCCCTCTAAAAACCATAACTTCTCGCCCAACTCCTCTTCTAACTTCTTCTGCAGAGTGGGATCTTTACGTATAAATGCCAAGTTCCCCGCACCCAGGATCAACACAAGGTCGCTATTTACATTTAGAGCCCTTAGAAGTGTAATCCTATTCAATTCTGGGTATTTGCCTGCCAATTTGACGAGCTTTATCGATGCATCGACATCGGCCTTGGTAATGTGCCCTCCTTTTAACTTCACTTCACACTTTGGACATAGGATTCCTACCTTTGCATCGAATAAGCATATTGGTAACTTCAAAATCAATAGTATGTGTAAAATCAAATGGTAAATAAAGATATATGAAGTTTAATGAGGTTTTAGAAAAAAAGTGGGGTGTGGCTTCTGTTACTTGCTGAGTTGAATCTCCATCGAACTGACGTTGCTGATGGTGCCTGTCTGCTCGTTCTTTATCTGCTCTGTGTCGATGCTGATCTTTTTCACCTTTACATCGGTTAAGAAGCGCTTGGTGACGATCTGTACAACATCTACAGCTTTGCTGATCGCCCGTCCTCTTGCTTTCACGATTACTTCGTTCGAACCGTCTTGGAAGAGAGTCAGGCAGGCCAACACATAATTCATTACAGGTTTCTTACCCACTAGTACAACGTTCGTCGCTGCCATCCGACCACCTGCTCTATTGAAAAAGCCTTCATCAACCTTCCTTAAATACATTACGGAACAGTCCTTAAAGTTCTTCGAAATTTCAAAATTAATTTCGAAGGAATATGGTAAGAAATAAGAAAAATATAAAAGATGATATAGAAGAAAGATTTAATCGGTCGAATCTTAAAGAGTTATGGTGAGGGTGGTGCCGGGCTTTGCCAATTACAGATGTTGCTAAGAAGCAGTTAGCCCAGAGGAGAAAGTTATTCTTCAAAATCTGCCTCAAGTGTGGTGCTAAGAATGCCATCAGTGCTGATAGATGTAGGAAATGTAGATCGGGAGATCTTAGGTTGAAGAATAGAGTATTGAGTGCGAAGAAGTAAGCGGAATCATTACATACATTATTGAAATTGAGAGTAGCCCTCCATCGATCGATATTAACAGTATAATAGAAATTCAAGGGTTGATATACACATCTTATTCCAAGATCGATTCTTGAAGTTTAGAAGTTCCATTAAGATGGAATAAGAAGCTTTTCGAATTGTTGCTATAAATCTGACGACATAGATAAAAGTGAGGGATTTGCTTATGCATGTGTAGAGGGTTTGGAATGAAGGTAAAGATGGTCGATATTTCAAAGAAGGAATCGGTCTATAGAGAAGCGATAGCGATGGGTCGAATCCATCTGAAACCCAAAACTATAGAGTTGATTAAAGAAGGTAAAGTAGAGAAGGGAGACCCTATTCAAATCGCTACACTGGCTGGGATTCAGGGTGCAAAACTCACACCCTTACTCATGCCACTCTGCCATCCTATTCGTATAGATAATGTCGATATCGAATCCGAGATCGATGAGTCGAGCATCACCATCACTGCAAAAGTCCGTTCTACAGAGAAGACTGGTGTCGAGATGGAAGCTTTAACAGCCGTTGTGACAGCTCTACTCAACATATGGGATGTGGTAAAGATGTACGAGAAGGATGAGAATGGGCAGTATCCAACAACATTCATCGAGAGTGTAAAGGTGGTGAAGAAGGTGAAAGAGGGCTATGGAGGTTGTGAAGAAGCATAGAGAGGAGGCACGTGGACCGGTGAAGGTCTCTGTAATCACCGTCAGCACATCACGTTATCAAAGGATCTTGAAGGGTGAAAGTGTAACGGATGAGTCTGGCGATAAAGCTGTCGAGATGATCAAGAAAGGAGGACATATCGTAGTCTCAAAGAAGATCGTGGATGATGATTCGGAAATGATCAGGCGCGAGCTTTTGAAGAGTATCAAAGAAGAGGGGGTAGATGTAGTTATAGTGATCGGTGGTACTGGAATCTCTCCTCGTGATGTGACTATAGAGGCTGTTCAACCCCTCTTCGATAAGGTTCTGGAAGGTTTCGGAGAGATCTTTCGAATGGTCAGTTACCAGAAGATCGGAGCGTCGGCGATCTTATCGAGAGCGATCGCGGGCACTATCGATAAGAGATTGGTCTTCTGCATACCCGGCTCACCGTACGCTGTGGCTACAGCATTAAATATAATTCTCGAGGAGCTCAGTCACGCGGTATATATCGCAAGGGGTTAAACGATCATCAAATGAAGCCTTGGTTCATACAACTAGGTAAAGATGATCGGTTGAATGGTAAAAAAGGAACGGTTGAAGAGATAAGGTAGATCATCAAAGTGCAATGCACAATGAGAGGCTCACAAAAATTAGATGAGCTCCCTATAACTACAGCAATTATAGATTCTTCTTAATCTTAGATCCGTAGTGATGGGGAGGATGTTAAGGTTTAAGGTAGTAGCATTAAAATTAAAATCGATAATCTACACACTTCATATCTTAATTAAAGATATAGAGATACCCATAAATGACATCGAAAGTAAGTTCGTAAGTTCGATCTGGCTAATTGAATCTCCATGATGATCTTCGAATCGCAACCACACTCTTTTTAGGCAAAAAGCTATCTGCCAGCCAATCGGGTACAGATAAATGTTACCAAGGCTTCTTCTGGAGATAGACCTCCATGGGCACCCTTCAAAGTGTATTCTTCGTGCCCCTTGTACGGATACACGAACGCGTGATCGTCTCGAGAGATTAGGGTGAGATCGCCTATACGTTCCTTAAAATCTGGCCTATATTGGTTTGAGCCGAAGAACCCTTTACGCATAAGCCATTTGGAATCGAAGAGATCGACCTTTCCTTTAAGCTTCTTCTGAATATAATCCTTTACCCATTCGATTTTTCCACTTTCAGAAAAGAGGTAAGAAGCCCTCGAATCGCCTGTAGGTGGGATCCTCAAATTCTTCATCAACTTCGGATGCTTCGATACCATGGTAACGGATCTTTGTGATATCGCTGCTTGGCCATGGTCTCCAGTTATTATGAGAGCGGTTCTCCTCGCAACCTTCGGATTGAGCTTCTCCAGAAGTTCACTCTTTAAAGTATTGAAGAAGGTCTTTAACTCACCCCTCGCTTCCTCCGTTTCTGGGCCATATATGTGCGAGATCGTATCGTAGGCTTCCCAGTAGGCGAATATACAAGTATCTTTATTCGGCCTCCCTTCCAACAACTTCCTTAGTGTAATGAAGAAGTCTGAATAATTTACAAATCCACATACTTCAGCACCGGCATGAAGCATCTTCGATAGAGCGGTATTTGTGAGGTGGTTGCGGATCAGTATGTAAGACTGGACCTCTTCGTTGCTGAGTTTTTCATAAATCGTTGAGACGCCTAAAAACTTCCTCAGATCGATCCCCCAATCTAACATGATATCCCTTCGATGATCTACAGCGGGTGCGAAGGAGATCATATTGGCTACTAAACCCAGCACCTTCACATACATTGTGTAGCCGATTATACCATGCTCTTGAGGTGTTAAGCCCGTGCTGAGCGATGTGAGGCCTGTACTCGTAGTGGATGGGAATGTAGATGTTATCGGTAAGAAGACTCCACGATTTATAAGCTCTCTAACCACCGACCTCTCATCATATGTTATATAATCCAAAAGTTGAAGGTAACCTAACGAGTCAATGACTATGAGTACCAGCTTCCTTACCCCTTCGATATGCTCTTTTATAACATCTGCTGGTTGTAGAGGGGGTCTTTTGCTATTGATATTGATACCGAATGTAAGCATAATGGTATTGGGTATGTTACAGATAGAGTAAGTATCGTAGAGAGGCGTAATATAATCCTTCAAAATACTGCTCTTCTGAATGTGCTCTTTGATCGATTCAGCAAAAGAGAGCGCTTTATCCAATCTATCGCTCACACCAAGCAAACTATTCATTTATGTGTCAAGATAGCGATGCTAGGCGCATCGATTCTACAAAAGCCGAAGCGTACGAATTGGATCATTTCACCAACCTTCAAACCACTACACGCTTCTTCGGCAAAGCCACGCTCTACCTTCAAGCTCTCTTCGTTGAATCGATCTCCAATGTAAAGAGGGCCGGGGATTAGAACTGTAAATTCTATATACCGTTCTGTAACCCACTGTACCTTTGGAATGCCCTCTATAATCTCACTACCAGCAAAGGAGCCGATTACCGAATCTTCACCCTTCTCTATCAATTTTACATTATAAAGATCCATAAGTCTTACCCTATCTCCAACCTTCAGATTCTTCAAATCGTCTCGAGAAATGTAGAAGTGATCCTTTGCTTCGATTTCACGGTAACCTAAATCGAGATTTGGATGGTGCTTCAATCTTACTTTCAAATGGGGTGCGTCTTGAACTTCCAACATTACTGGATTCGGTACGAAGAAGTACCTTTTAGCGATCGGGTCTAAGAGTTTTCTGTTGAAGCTTTCCAATATATCCCAACTGGGCTTCGACTCCACCTTCGATACACCCAGACTTAAGATAAATTCTCTAATCGCTTCTGGTAGTATGCCCCTCCTTCGAAGCCCTACCAACGTGGGCATTCGTGGATCGTCCCACCCACTCACCAACCGATTATCCACTAAAGGCTTCAAGAACCTTTTAGCAACAGGCGTACCTTCCAACTCCAATCTGGAGAATTCGATCAACAACGGTTGCCTTAGATTGAGCAATCTTAACAACAGATAGTAGAGCTCATCCCTTAATTCATACTCCTTCGTCCTCATCGCATGAGTTACACCATCCAAACTATCCTCGATCGCCACAGCAAAGTCGTAAGTCGGCCATACACGATACCTATCCTTTTTAAGGGGGTGCTCGGCTTCCACGATTCGGAAGAGTGTTGGGTCACGCAGAGCAGTATTTACATGCTTCATATCGACCTTTAACCTCAGTATCGCTTCATTCTGCTTAAATGTGGAGAACATTCGATTCCAAAGTTCGAGATTCTTCTCAATCGCTCTCTCTCTACATGCACATTCACGCCCTTCTGCACGATTTCTCTTTATCACGATAGGTTCACAGGTGCATACGTAACAATGGCCGGCTTTGATCAGACGTTCCGCATATTCGTAGAAGAGCTCGATATCATCGGATGTATTCTTTATTATATCGGGTTTTATGCCCAACCATTTTAAACCATCTAAGATCGCATCATAATACTCCAACTTCTCTTTAGCTGGATTTGTATCATCAAACCTTAAGATGAACTTGCCATCGTACATACGTGCGTAGGTTTCATCGATGATCGCAGCCTTCGCATGCCCGATGTGTGGATAACCGTTCGGTTCGGGTGGGAAGCGCGTTACCACCTCTCCCTTCTTCGCTTGAGGGAGTGGTGGGAGTATTCTACCTTCGAATTTAACACGGGTCTCTTTCAAAAGAAGTTCTGGATATTCACTATTCAAGATGTTGAATTGTTCTTCAACACTCATTCGATTGACTTCAGCTACAACCTCTTTGACCAATTCAATCAAAGTTTTAACCATCTGCTTAAGTTGAGGATCCTCTCCCAATACCTTGCTAATCACAGCGGAAGTATCTGCCTTACCTTCATGCTTATATGCATTAAGGAGGGCGTGCTTACGAATTATAGCTCTTAAATTGGGTGGAATCTCTGACATCTTACTCATGTACTATATGTCTTTAGGAAGGTTAAGAATATAAGGATAAAGATTCTACCATGATTCTACCATTGTCTCATAATCATAAATTTGATAATTTCTCTTAAAGTCTGTTTTGCATTCACTTCTGGAAGATCGCCAAAGATACTATCAAAATATCTCATAGCCTCCGATGCGAAATCCATAGACTTCTTTCTTGCGTACTCTATCACACCTAAAGACTTCATCAATCTATAAATCTCAAAGACCTCAGAATCCTTCTTCTCCCACCTCTTCTTACTCATAATCTTCAATACCCGCTCCCTTTCATCACTATTACATACCTTGAGTAAGTGTATCACCATCAGGGTCCTCTTACTTTCCCAAATATCGCCGAACGTTTCCTTCCCATACTTATCTACATCAGACTCTAAGTTGAGTATATCATCGGTAATCTGGAACGCTATGCCGAGACTTCTACCGAAGGGGATCAGTTCATCCAACTTTTCACTCGGAGCGTTCGCGATGATCGCGCCCAATCTACAGGGGGTTATACATGTATACCATGATGTCTTCTTCTCACATAACCTATAGTAATCTTCTTCTGTCAAATCCCATCTATTGTTGGCGATCCACATCAACTCTATATGCTGACCTTCCGTAGTTTCATTCACCATACGGCTAAACTCAGAGATGATGTTACAAACCTTTCGATCATCAAAGATCTCCCTATTCTTCAGCAGACATTCCCACATCCTTCCATGCAGAGCATCACCTACATTTAACGCTAGAGGTATACCATACTTCTTATGGAGTGTTGGCGCTCCCCTCCTCATATCCGAATCGTCTTCGATATCATCATGAATTAAGATCCAATTTTGAAAGAGCTCGATTGCAGCGGCAGTGATCAACGCTGACCTAGGATCACCACCAAAGGCTTCGCAGACGATCATACATAGAGACGATCTTAAACCCTTTGCCCTTCTCGAAGGGTAATCTCTCATCATTTCGTATAAATACTTAACCTCAGGGATTTTATGCTCCCTGGGTAAAAATTGGAATATGAAATTATCTACAACCTTTTTATTCTCTTCTAAAATCGTCATCAACCTATCGTAACTCATATCGACCACCACATCTTGTAATCCTTCATCATATCTTCACCCATTCACTTAAAGGGCTTGTAATTACGTACCTTACATTCCTCAATGCCTTTAAATCACGTGCACCTACTAAGTACATCGCCACCTTTAGTTCTAAAATGGTATTCTGGATAAAATCGATAAGATCGTCGAGAGACTTTACCGCATACCTTAACATAGGTAATGCCATACCACATAGATCTGCACCTAAGACGATACACTTCACGATATCTAAACCATTCCTCAGACCACCTGAGGCTATGAGGGGTAGCTTGACCGCCCTCCTCACCTCAATGAGGCTTGCAGCTGTAGGTATGCCCCAGTCCCAGTAAAGAAGGCCGAGCCTCGACTTCACTTTATTATCTTCAGCCTCACTTCGAATCTGTTCGACACCTGCCCAACTCGTCCCGCCAACTCCCGCTATATTGATCGCCGAAACGCCCGCCAACTCTAACTTTATCGCCACCTCCTTCGATATACCAGCACCTACTTCTTTGACTATCACAGGGACTTTGAGTTGTGATGCAAGTTCATGGATCTTTTTCAACACACCTTTATATTGAGAAGTACCTTCAGGTTGAATCAGCTCTTGGAGTGGATTCAGATGTATTACAAAGGCATCAGCTTTGATCATATCGATCAACCTCTCCGCATCCTCCATCGTAAAGTTTTTAACCAGATCACCACCGCCGATATTCGCAGCTATAAATGCGTTTGGGGCATTTTTACGAGCGATGGCGTAGGTTTCAGCAACTTCAGGGGATTTAAGAACGGCCTTTTGACTCCCAACTACCATTCCTAACCCTAACTTTTCCGCAGCTAGGCTCAGTGTAGCATTGATCTTCAACGCCTCTTGTGTACCACCCGTTATCGCATCGATCAGGATAGGTGCGTTGAATTTATGATTTAAGAAGGTTGTAGATATATCGATTTCATCCATATCCAATTCTGGGAGTGCATTGTGGATTAGGTGAACATGTTCGAGGAGTGTAGTCTTGGTCTTAGCTTCAACATTATACTTTAACGGTATGTGGATATGGTCGAGCTTTCTCTCTTTAATACCTACCATGCCCTATCCCTTTGATAATTGTACCTATAAAAGACCCTCCCTTTAATGCTTTTGTGACATGATCGGCTTTTAAGCCATTTACAAAATACACATCTATACCTAAAGATGCGATCTTCATAGCTTCTGATAGCTTCAATTCTATCCCGCCCGTCACATCGAATAGTGGCTTCGATGAACTCAATTCTAAATCCTTACTTACATCGATCGTACGAATGAGCGTGCTGGGATCATCGAGCCTTCGATATATACCATCCACATCCATAGTAAAGATTACACGGGCTGGTTTTAACGATTCTGCCAACATTCTGACCAACGTATCGCCAGAAATTACTTGAAATTTACCATTTATGGTGATGATATCACCGAATGTTACAGGGGTTAGATCGATCTCGATCAAACCTTGTAAAAGATCTCTCTTCCTCTCATCTACCTTGCCACCATGTAAAAAGCTCATCGGTGGTAGTGAATAAGGGTGAAGGTTATGGGACTCTAAAGCCTCAAGAATGTACATATGGAGTTTGAGCATAGCCAATTTTGTCTTCGCTATACCTTCAGCAGAATAATGATCTAATCGAGTGGTGATGTTGTATTCTTTAGCGTAGTAATGGCCGAACGAACCCCCTCCATGAACGATTACACAATCGATACCCGATTTAGAGATCACATCGGAAAGGTTATGAATAGCTTCTATATTTGGGGTCAACGGCCGATCCTTAAATGTAATAACGGAGCCTCCGAGCTTGATGATCGTCAATCCTTCTCTGACCAAACCTTTACACCCCCTACAGGTATCTTACTAATAAAAGCGACCTTACCGAGATTTTTAAGGGAGTCTAGGATTTGTTGTGAATGATTGATCGGTGGTAGTGCGATCATGCAACCCCCTCCCCCTCCGCCCGTAACTTTAGCACCTAGCGCGCCAGCAGCCAACGAAGCCTCTACCATCTTATCGATTTCATCTATCGATATACCGAGCCAACTCAAAACTATATGGTGGAAGTTAAGGATCGAACCTAACGTTAATAAATCATTCTGCTTCATAAAGTTTGCAGCCAGCAGACTCAATCTTGATGAGGATTGTACAAGGCTATTGAATAGATGGGGTTTAGCAGCTTTCATCTCAGCAACCTTTTGTATCAGCCTTGAAGTCCTTCTACGCAATCCGCTGTAACCGATTACAAAATCGATGTTAGAGTTTAGATCTATAGACTTTACATCAGAATTCCTTTGGAATAAAATCACACCACCATAAACAGCTATATTAACATCTATACCGGATGGGTTTTTATGGATCATCTTCTCAGAGACCATTGCAAGGTCTACAATTTCTTTCGGAGTAAGATGGTGACCGAGAGCTTCAGATACGGCAGTTGCAGTTGCTACAGCTACCGAAGCTGAAGAGCCCAGACCCGACCCTACCGGTATATCGGAATCTATGATCAATGAAAGACCTCTTTTCTCATTAAGGTATCGTAACGTGGCATTTAAAACGTGAGCTATGGGCTTTAATGCGTTCGGTACTTTATTTGGTAGAGTAGCTGACAATCCTAAATTTTTTGAAAGGATATGAGTGGTATCGGAGACCTTCGCTTCAACTTTAACGAATCTATCGATCGCTGCAGCTAATGCGTATGCGCCATGGACTACGAAGTGCTCACCAGTTATAATGATCTTACCGGGGGCTTGGGCAACAAATTTCATCGAAAACACTCTTAAGAATCAAAGGATTATCGATGCATAGCCTACTACAGCACTGAAATCTCCTGTAATATCACCACTCGTAGCATACTTGAGTAAAGTACCTTTTGCTACATTTAATTTCTTTGCTACGGTCATCAGTACCGCGATGGGCCCGTGACCGCACGTAGAAATATCCATCTTGCGAATCACTGTATAAAAGCGATCCACATCTAGATCACAGATCGCTTTGATCGCTTCCGAATCTTTCTTAAATGCAGATTCTTGACTCTCATAATGGGTAAAATCGGATGATGCAATTAGAAGGGCATCCTTGCCTTTTATGACATCTGCTAAAGCTTCACCCACCTCTACCGAAGTTAATTTATCCTGTAATGCCATGCAGATGGGGAGGATCTTAAACCCCTTTGGGAATGTGTACTGAAGGAAGGGGATTTGGACTTCAATGGAGTGCTCATTTCTATGGGCCAATTCATCAAAGTCCACAATATCTGATGATTTGAGGAGTTGCTCAGCAGCATCCTTATCCACCTCCACTCTGCCCAATGGTGTTATCCATGCACCAGATGGATATACGGCTACACCACTTCCTAATCCCCAATGGTTCGGCCCAATGATTACGATGAGCCTCACATTCTTTAAGAATGAGATAGCGTAGTAGCCATGGGCGGCTACCGGTCCAGAATACATGTAGCCAGCATGAGGGGAGACCAGACCGATGACTTTACCCAGATCTCCAGTCGATGGAGGTTTCTTCCCAGGTCCGAGTCTATGAAGAAAACACTCTTCTATAGATTCTCTCAATGATGTAGGTTCTCCCGGATAGAATTGATCCGCTACAGCGGGATACCTTAAAGCCATAAGGCTATCATCAATCTTTAATATCCATGGCTATATTTTAGGATAACCTTTCTTCGATCAATAATAACAAAAATAAAAGGCGAACTCTCCAAAACTCTCCAATCTCTCCAATAAATAAGGTTTGTATCAATGAATAAAAGGATTTGATCTAAAGCCCCTCTCCATCATCAATACCTATAATTTTACTTTGATCGAACCCTTAATTCGATGAATATTTTGTTTTGTACACTTAATAGAAAGTTCACTCGGCTTCCTCTTCAACCAATTTTGTTTCGAAATCTTCGATAGTGTACTTCATAGGCTGCCCCGGTTGTAGAGCTCCAGAACGGGTGAGTACCGATCTCGCTAAGAGCCAGAAGACCGCTGCTAAGGCCTTTCTACCTCGATTATTTGCAGGAATAACCAAATCTACGTTAGATGTAACGTTATCAGTATCACAAATCGCGATTACTGGTATACCGATCTTCGTCGCTTCATCTACGGCCTGATAATCTATAGCAGGATCGGTGACGATCAATAATTCAGCATCTATGTGTCCCGGGTATAAAGGATTGGTGAATGTTCCGGGCATAAAGCGCCCCGTGATAGGTATTGCACCGGTAAGTTCACAGAACTTCTCTACAGGTGTTTTACCATACTCACGAGCAGAATAAACGACGACCTTGCTCAAATCGTAGCTACTGATAAATTTGCCCGCTATCTCGATTCGTGAGAGAGTCTTACCTATATCGATTATATGCAAACCATCCGATCTGGTACGGCTGATGAATGGTGCCATGAACTTTGTCTTGACCAAAGTCCCCACTCTAATACCAGTGGCTAGGAGTGCCTTTTCAGAAATCTCCGTAGTCGATAACTTCTCAGTACTCTTCTCCTCTTCTTCACTCATCCTATCTTCCCTATCATCCTCGGGCATATCATCTACCCCCTAAATCTACCATCTTACACTCCTTTAAAAATTCACTTATCCTTAAGAGTTCATTCAACTTCGCCACACGCTCCCCACCCATTATGCCAGTCTTTATCATCTTCGAACCCGTCGCTACCGCTATATGAGCGATGTGGCAATCTGATGTATCGCCAGATCGATGGGATGTTATTAAATTATACCCCAACCGATTGGCTGTATGGGCAAAGTTCATAGCATCACCAAGAGCACCAGCCTGATTCACCTTTAAGATGGCCCCATTACAAGCACCGACTTCACTCGCTTTGATGAGCCGTTTTACATTCGTGGCGAGAAGATCATCACCAACTACGAATACACCCTTCACCTTCTTTGTGAGTTCGGCAAATTCATTAAAAGAATTCTCATGTAAGGGATCTTCAACGTAGATTAGCTCGTACCTTTCGATCAATGAGATTATGTACTCTAACTGTTCCTCTGGTGACCTTTTCACACCACTTCTACGATACACGTAAAGATTCTCCTCTTCATCCCAAAGTGATGAAGATGCCACGTCGAGCCCTACTCTTATACTAAAACCGAACTTCTCACTCACCGATTTAGCGGATGAGTAAACGACCTCTAAAGCTTCTTCATCATCCATAAAGGGTGCCCATGCCCCTTCATCACCCCTTCCCCTGGTAAATGAAGTTACTTTACGCTCGAGTTGAACACCTACTTCTCGATGTACAGCAAAGTTCGCAGCAAGAGCCTGTCGAATATCTGGTGCACCTATCGGAACTACTAAAAACTCTTGCATATCTGGTGCACCCTTTCCCGCATGCTTCCCTCCTCCAATCACGTTGCCCAATGGATAGGGTATCTTCCAATCACCTTCTGGTTTGAGCAATTGGAATAATGGTATCCCTAAAGATTTGGATGCGGCATCTACGGAAGCGATCGTTATGGCATAGGCGGCAGAACCACCGATTCGGCTGTAATTCTCCGTACCATCGATCTCCCTTAAAATCTTCGTCAATGTGTTGTAATCTGATGCATCTAAACCTATGAGTTGAGGAGAATATTTATCGATCAATTCTACGGTAGCTTTAGCCCCGCCGGGTGCGAAAGCTACAGCTTCGTACTTACCGACACTCGCACCGGAGGGTGCTATCGCTCTACCCATAAAACCATTAACATAAACATCAACTTCTACACTCTCTTCTCCTCTACTATTGTAACATACACGGGCACGAATGGATTTAATCTTTGTAGAACTGGATGATCCTATCGATCTTACGTATGCCTCTTTATACAAACGATGATCACACTTTAACCTTCTCTCACATAGATTGTTTTAACTCTGCCTGTCTTCTAGCCAATGCCTCAAAGTAGGGTAATACTTGATCACTCACATCTACACTTGTAAGGAGCATCCTGCGACAACAGTACCTTTTTATCCCCAGATCGTCAAGGACTTTAGCAGCTTTCTCACCAGAGTTTACTCTCTTTCGAAACTCATCGAACTTATCCCCGATCAACGCTCCACATGTGAAGCATCTAATTGGGTATAGCATGTTCTTCACCTATAATGTTGAATCGTTAAGACCATCTGCATATATCTTTTTTACTTATTTATATATATTGATTGGGACATGGAGTCAGAAACGATCACCTTCTATTCTGAAGGCCAAAAGATTTATGGAAATCTGCACCTACCTTACAAAGGATCGCCCTGCATCATTACTCTACATGGCCTAGAAAGTAGTAAAGATTCGATCAAATGGTTGATGATCGCATCGAAGCTTTACGAAGAAGGTTATGCATGTTTAAGGTTTAACTTTCGAGGTTGTGGTGAAGGTGAAGAGAAGAGTGAAGGTATGTTCGAAGATGTCACTCTGAGTGCGAGAATCAATGATTACAGATCCGCTCTACAATTCCTTCAAAGTACGGGAAAGGTTGATATGAATAGGTTGGGTGTTATCGGATCGAGCTTTGGTGGAATGGTTGCAATCGCTGGTAAAGATCCAAGGGTAAAGGCTATCGTAACCCTTGGCACACCATACAAGATACCTCGGTTCGATCGACCGATGATCCCGAGAGAAGAAGGTGAATACTACATACTCCCTTCGGGTAGGAGGTTTAAAAGGACATTCTATGAAGATCTAAAGAAATACGATTTACTTAGAGATATAAAGGATGCACCTCCTATATTAATAATTCATGGAAGTTCGGACACGATAGTCCCTTTAGAGCATGCAAAAAGACTTTACGAAGCCGCATCATCGCCGAAGAGGTTTGAGATAATAGATGGTGCAGACCACGTATTTTCGAATAATGATCATCTAAAGCGAGTGATCGATCTGAGTTTAGAATGGTTTAAAAGATATTTATGATGTTGTGAGGAATTTTTATAAGTGAAGAAAGATTTAATTGGATCGATGACCTTTAAGTGGTGATCACATGGATTTTAAGATTTACAAAGAGCCTCAACTCAGAGACCCTTACATGGTTACGGGGCTACCGGGCATAGGTTACGTGGCAAAGATCTCAGCAGACTATTTAATAGAGGGGCTCAAGGCAGAACTCTTCGAAGAGCTTTACTCTCCAGCATTCCCGCCTTATGTGTTGATCGGAAAGGATGGTACGGTTGAGTTATTAAGAAATGAATTTTATTACTGGAAGAATGAAAGATCGAAGAATGACCTAATAATCTTCACAGGGAATGTACAAGCATTGACCCCCGAGGGGCAGTATGAGGTTGCGAAGGAAGTTTTGAATAGGGCTGAAAGATTTAAGGTCAAAAAACTCTTCACAATGGCAGCTTATGTCACTAATAAGCCAATTACAAAGCCGAAGGTATATGGAGCTGCCACTCATGTGGAATTGTTAGAGGAGCTTAAGAGGTATGGAGTTATCCAAATGGATGTTGGGGGCATCAGTGGTACAAATGGTTTGATATTCGGCCTCGCCAAGCTTAAAAATATTCCAGCGGTCTGCTTGTTAAGTGAAACTCCCGGTTATGTAACCCCATCGGGCCAGACGGTAATCGATCAGAGAGCGGCCCAATCTCTATTAGAGGTTCTTTGTAAAGTGTTGGAGATCGAGATCGATCTTAAACCTATGGAGGAGCGAGTGAAGTTTACTGAAGAGCTCATCCGACAACTCGAAGAGAAGGAGAAGTATTGGAGAGAAGTCATACGTAAAGCTACTACACCCACACCTCCAAAAGATATCTACTTCTGAAAGTCTGAAAGGTCATGACGTGGGTTAGGTACCTTGAGGAACCGATGGTTAAAGAGCCTATCGCTATCGTAGCCTCTCCAGGCTTAAGATCGGTCGGAAAGATCGCCTTGGAATTTTTAATCAAAAGGTTAAAACCGAGATTGATCGCCGAGCTGTATTCAGAACACTTCCCTGCTCAACATGAAACGATACCTTCTTACATAGCACATCCAGACTATCCTGGATTCGCTGGTGTCTTAATACATGAGAATCAGATCATAATACCAAAGATCGAGTTCTACTACTTAAAAGATCCAGAATTGCTATTGACCAAAGGTTACCATGCAAATTTTCAAGGCCAGTACGAGGTGGCGAAGAAAGTATTGGATGTGTATGAAAGGTTCAACGTTAAAAGGATGATAGTACTTGCTGGTTATGGTGTGGGGAGTAAAGATGTTTGCTGCGCCGCTACCGATTCAGAACTTATAGAAGAGATGAAAAAGTACGGTATTGAGACCGAGTATGAGGGTGAATTTTATGGCCTTTCGGCCCTCATCTTCGGTTTAGGAAGATTGAGAGGTATAAGAGGTGTATGTTTATTTGGTAGGACTCAACCGAACCTTGAAGATCCAGAGGATCCCGATCCAAAGGGGGCAAGGGCTATATTGGAAAGACTCAGCATTTTGTTAAATATTCCGATCGATAGCATAGAATTAAATGATAAAGTGATATAATGTAAGAGATTTATGACAACAATTCAGTCTTAATCTTAATTTTTGTTAATAATTTATTTTCACACTTTTACAGAGTTTATATAATCGATTCGGTCTCACAATATTTTTCCTCATGAACCTTTCTGTTTCTACCTAATGATTAATTAAGGTTTGTATTTATCAATAAAGGAAGATGGGCGAGAAGGAGCCTCTTCTTTATCTATGTGCACATCAATAACAGTCACTTTATCAGCTTTTAAAGCGATATCGAAAGCTTCTTTAAACTCATTAAGTGTTAAAGCAGTAACTCCAATCGCTCCGAAAGATTCAGCGAGCTTTTTAAAATCCGGATTTAGAAGATCGACCCCAATGTATCTCTCCTTGTAACAAGCTTTTTGAAAATGCCTAATCGCTCCGAACCCGCCATCGTTCAAGATCACGATTGTTATAGGGAGCTCTTCTTGTACCGCTGTAGCGATTTCGTTACAAGACATAATAAAGCCTCCATCGCCACATATAGATACAACTGGATTCTCTCTATTAGCAAGTTTTGCACCGATGGCTGCTGGGACGCTGAATCCCATGGTAGTATTGCCAGAAGGCTCAATAAAGGTTCTTGGTGTATACTTCTTAATTAGACGTTCAGCCCAGATGGCGTTATTCCCTGCATCACATACTACAACTGCATTTTTAGGTATGAGCTCTGAAAGGAGCATCATCATATGTTGTGGTTTAATCGAAGCCTTTTCGGAGCAGAGTTTCAACTCCTCATCGATACGATAACTCTTCTTTAAAGTAATGAGTCGATCTAACCACTCTCTTCTTGAGAAATGTACGCCTCTGCTTTTAAGTTCTTTGAGCAATCCCGATAAAAATTCTTTAACATCACTCACTATACCAACTTTTACTGGATAGTTCTTACCGATTTCGGTATAATCTATATCTACTTGGATAAGGTTTAAGGGGAGTTTTAAACTCCATGCTTTCGTAGATCTTTCGGAAAATCGGCAACCTAATGCTAACACTACATCGGCCTGCGGTAAGATGATATCATCATCTCGAAGGAGACCGAATGATAGAGGCGAATCTTCGGGAAATACTCCCTTTGCCATGATCGTCGTAATAACGGGTGCTTGTAAGAATTCTGAAAGTTCTAAGAGTTCAGAATGTGCTCCACCATTAACCACACCGCCCCCCGCTATTATTACTGGGCGAGATGCCGAAAGAAGTAGATTCGCCACTTCTTTTATTACCATAGGTTCTGCTGAAGGCTTCGTTTCACTTATCTTAAATGAAGATCTTAATTCTCCCTCTTGAAATAGAACGTCCAACGGTAGCTCAACGTAGACGGGGCGGGGCCTTCCCGAACGCATGATGAAAAAAGCTTTACTTAGAGATGTGGATAATTCTTCAAACGATCTAACCCTTACTGACCATTTAGTTATAGATTGAAACATTTGTAGTTGGTTGATTTCATGTAGCGCCCCTCTACCTACAGAGGTTGTATGAACACCACCGGCTAACACGAGTAACGGTGAAGAATCAAGATACGCTGTACTTACGGCAGTTAAAGCATTCGTAGCACCGGGGCCGGCTGCTAATAAACATACACCCGGATTTCCAGAAGCTCTAGCATAACCATCAGCCATAAAAGCGGCTCCCTGTTCGTGCCGTGTTGTAATAAGCCTTATTTCCTTGTGATCATAAAGTGCGTCGTATATCGGGAGGATGTGAACCCCTGGTATGCCAAACACTACACCCACGTTCTCTTCAACTAATTTATGAACTATGACTTCACTCCCTTTCATATCTACCAACCAAAATGTAGTTTTATATTATGCATAAACTTAACGGTAGAAATGATCGTCAGTTTGATCGAGGATTAATGAGAGATTTATCGATAATAAAAAAGAAGAGAGTTGAGTTTTTAAAACTTCTTATCTTTTTAACCCAAATACTAAGGTTGAATATTTAAAAGATGTAGAAGATGATAAAAATGTTCATAATCCTTCCACCATTCTTATTCACCATTTACTTTTACCTTAAGCGAAATTCTTAAACCGATAAGATCTTAAACCTTAAGAATACCTTGTTTTTACAATTGCCTCTTTGATCGTGTCACAATCAGGTTTTTGTTTGGAGTGATAACATTTATAGATCACCTTTTATTTCCATTGGACCAGATGTCATCAGAATTTAAGCACATAGTAAGGATAGCTGGAAAGGATCTTGATGGGACGAAGAAGGTAGTTGCAGCTCTGGCCGATATCAAAGGGGTGGGTCTAAATTTAGCCCATGCAATATTGAACGCTCTTAAAATCGATAGTAAGCTAAGGTTGGGCTCTTTAACCGAGGCCCAAGTTTCTGAAATCGAACAGAGTTTAAAGGACTTGAGAAAGATTGGCATCCCTAATTGGGCACTCAATAGAAGGAAGGATTTAGAAAGTGGAGGTGATTTCCATCTTATCGGATCGGATTTAGAACTTACGATAAGGAGCGATATTCAGAAAGAGATGAGTATAGGGAGTTGGCGTGGAGTGAGACATTCTCTTGGCTTAAAGGTGAGGGGCCAGAGGACGCGCACGACTGGGCGAAAAGGTGCTACCGTAGGTGTTAGGAAGCCGGGAAAAGCCTCTTCTACTAAGTAGGTTGAGAGTATGGGCGATCCGAAAAAACCACGGAAGAAGTATTCATCTCCAAGACACCCTTGGAGGAGTGATCAACTCTTAAGTGAGCTCAACCTTGTAGGTACCTATGGTTTAAGAAATAAAAGAGAGTTATGGAAGGCTAAGACCGAGTTATCAAGAATAAGACATCAAGCAAGGCTCCTCTTAGCAACTCCACCGAATGAACGTATTGTGAAGGAATCAAAATTGATGTCACGTTTAAGAAGATTGGGTTTAATCTCCTCATCTGCGACTCTAGATGACGTGTTAGGATTGACTGTAGAGGATATTCTTAATCGACGCCTTCAAACTATCGTTTGGAAGAAAGGTTTAGCAAAGACACCTTATCAGGCGAGACAGATGATCACCCACGGTCATATTATGGTGAATGATAGAGTCGTTACCATACCAAGTTACATGGTAAGTAGTGATGAGGAAGGTTCCGTAAGGATTAGAGAGGATAGCCCTCTCATCAAAGTTGTTCAATCCGGAGGTAAAGCTGCATGAGTGAAGATGTAACAAAAGAGAAATGGGGAATAGTACACATTTATAGCAGTTACAATAATACGATAGTCCATCTCACAGACCTTACCGGTGCGGAGACTATCGCATTCAGTTCGGGAGGTCAGCATGTAAAAGCTGACCGATTCGAATCATCACCCTATGCTGCGATGAAATCGGCAACGACTGTAGCAGAGATAGCTAAAGCGAAGGGGATCACAGCCATTCATATAAAGGTAAGGGCGGTAGGTGGTACAGGGCCTCGAACCCCTGGTCCGGGGGCACAGGCGGCGATCAGGGCACTCGCTAGAGCAGGGTTTAAGATCGGTAGGATAGAGGATGTTACACCTATACCTCACGATACAACACGAAAACCTGGTGGAAGAAGGGGTAGAAGGGCGTAAAGAGCTCTTAAGATTGTGCTAAGGTCTCTATAGCATCTACCTTTCCATCACCATCCAGATCAAAACCTCTTATAGCGATCGCCCATTCATCCTCACCATTATAATTCTTCAAAACTTCTTCATGAAAATTACATAGGGCGATGATGGCCGATTTTGTTCCTACATATCTGAGGCCTGCCAGCACGATGATGCTACTGCTCTGATCAAATGGATTTTTTATCTTCGCTATAATGCCATCACTATCCATATTGTATACATAACCTCTCTTTCTATCTTTAAGCCCTGCCCAGTAATTGTGTTCATCAAAATGGATCGGTAAGTAGCGATTTATGTCAGCTGTAATTAAATTCGTACCAGGCCCTCCGATGAGGATCATATTGTTCTTCTCTTCTTTCTCAGTCTTT